>CAZWGG010000516.1:0-4386 GCA_964633305.1 uncultured Bacteroidales bacterium | reverse complement strand
GTTACTACTAATGATTACTCAGTCGTCCGAAAATCGTATCAAGTGAGGTTTTTAATTATCTGTCAGTCATTTATTACATAATTCAAAAATCATTTATATAATGCTTCATATTTTGATAATAAACTCTTGTCAAAGACTATGGGTATTTGTTGGTCCATAACCGCATCATATTCATATAATTGTTTGTTATCTGGATCAAATGAAAAGCGGGCAATATTTAACTGCCTGTCTGTATACATTTCATAAACTACGAAATCGTAAGTTCTTGAATAGTTCCAACGTTTATTGTGGTTGAGAATTGGGCTTCTTTCCAAATTAACTTCAAAATACTGACCCCCATTCTTTACAACGGCTTTATTAAGTCCTTTGGTTAGTTGCTTATAACGCGGAGAACTTGTTAAAATTTCTGTCACTATGCTATCATATGACTTTAATTCAATGTATTCTGTTTTGCGAGTTTTATTGTCAGTAGATGTTTCAGTTGCCGGTTTCTCAATTTTAAAGTCATTGTTTTCTGCCTTTTTGCTTTGCTTATTATTGCAAGCAAAAACAGTCAGAAGAATAACTACAACTACAGTTGTTCTGATTGTGTTTATGATAATACCTGTGAAATTTGCAAACATTTTTTTCTGTTTAAAATCAGAGATTGTTTAAATTTATACATGTTTAATTTATCGCATGGGTCAACTGTTTTTCAGCAAGTTCGCGTGCCTGTTCAACCCAATTATCCTGATTGATCCTGTCGGGAGAGATTTCCAATATATCCGATATAATTACTATATCTTCAGTTGTAAGGTTACTAATTTGTTGAAAAGTATATATTTCAAGCATATTGAGGCTTTCTTCTAACCATAAACTAATGCCTTTGATAAGGGTTAAGTTGTTTGCATGGTGTTTATGAGCAGCACCCAATCTGTCAAAATAAACTCTGTTTTTCTGAACGCTGATGTGCTTAAAGTGCTCCGACTTGCTGATTTCAATGCGGACAAGCTCCCTGGCCTGGTGTACCCATTCATCTCTTTCAATTCTGCCCGGGAAAAATTCAATAGCCTCGGTAACTATATCAATATCTTCATCATTAAAATTGCTAATTTGCTTAAAGGTGTATATATCAAGCGCCTTTAATTTTTCATTTATCCAACCACCTATTCCACTTATTTCAGTTAAATCATTCGCTTCTTCTTTATTTGCAACACCAATTCTGTCGTAATGAATAAATGATTTTTTTGCACTTATCCTTTGCAGGAGTTCATTTTGTTTTTCTTTATCATGAACAAGTTCCCCAGCCTGAGCAACCCATTCATCTCTTTTAATACGGCCTGAAAAATACTCAATGGCTTCATCAATTGTATCAATATCCTTTGCAGAAAATTTACTAATCTGTCTGAAAGTATAGATGTCCAAGGCATGCAGTCTTTCTTCAATAAAAGGCCCAATACCGCTAATCATTTTCAAATCATCTTTTTCTTCCTCCTTAGCTGTTCCAAAACTAGTATAATCTAATAAGTGCATACCATGTGTAAGGTTATTCAAAGCTTCATCTTTTTCATAAAGTTTTTGTTCTGTTCTTTTGTTTTTGAGCTTTATATCATCTGTTTCATGAACCGCTTCTGTATGCAGAGCTTTATGCGCTTTGACCTTCATTTTAAGATATTTTATTTCACTCTCTTTTTCACTTAAAGATTTTTGTAGCCTGCCATTATCTGTTTTTAAAACAAGAATGAGCTCTTTATTATCATTTAAATCGGACTCAATTTCTTCATTTTTTTTTCTGCAAATTGATTTATTGTAAAACCATGCTGTAATAAATCCAATGACTGCTGCAACCATTAACAATGCAAGTATTTCGAGGGTTGCTGAAGTTTTTGACTGTGTTAAAAGTATGAGTAGTATATTCATGATTTTATTTTTTAATGGTTATTACTGTTCTGCGGTTATTTGCTCTTCCATTTTTTGTAGTATTGATATCTACAGGTTCGCTTTCTCCTTTTGATTCAATAATCATTTTATCTGGGGGCAATCCTTTATTTTGAAAATACTGCTGCAAACGTTGGGCTCTTCTATTTCCAAGTGATTGGTTATAGTTTTTGGTGCCAATTGCATCTGTGTGGCCAGTTATTTTCAAGCTTGCTTGGATGTTCTGATTCAGATAGGCATTTGATACATCAAAATATCTTTCTGTTTTGTCATTTGAGATAAATTCTGATTTATCAAAAGCAAAATAGATAATGAGATCTTTCGGCACTTCTATTTGTTCCTTTACTTTTGGGTTTTGCAGGGTGTCTATAGCAATTGTATTTACAGCTTCCGTTTCACTTATTAGCATAGAAACAGGTTCATAACATAATCCCTTAATCTTACATACATATAGGTAAGTTGAGCATGCAGACCATGCAAAAAATGTAAGAATTCCAATTGTCAGGATTCTCATTTTTTTAAATTTTTATATTGTTGTTAATAGTATTGAATTATGTCCGTTATAATCGTTTAAAGTCGTTCAGATTAAAACCATCCTTGTTTTCATTTGTAATTTTTCGGGAATTATAATAATACAGGTTTCCATATATATCAAAAATCATTTCAAAGCATTTTCCTGCACCGTTTTCTTGTGCCGGACCAACATGGAAATTAAACAAGGCATTAGCAGGATCCGATGCAATTTCTTTTTCAATTTCATCACTATTCAGCAATTTTACATAATAAGGATATGCTGTTTTTATTTTCTCTGGCGAATCAGCATTGAATGCCATTGTATTTTTGTTTAATAGCAATACCTTGTCTTTAAAGCTTAATGAACCATTATAAAAGCTCAAACCTCTCAGCGATATCATGAACCGTTTTGTTTCGAGATTCAAGGCGTGTTTCTGCATGAATTTTACCATTGCAGGAATTACATAACCATAATCCATTGTTTTGTCATCGCTGTATGAAATAGGAAAACTGCATATTTCAGGCATGTTAGTCAGGTCGGTTGATTCATCGCCCAATACAAGATTTAAGTAATTATAACTTACACCACTCGGGTCATTGTCTAAAACACCTTTCATAAGTACTAAAAATGAATACTTTGAATTAAAGTGGCGCTTATTAAATTCCTCTTGACTAATAAATACAAAGTCGGTAGATTTCCAATATTTCTCAATGGCGTTTTTAATAAATACATTGTATGCGATAGTACCATCCTCAAGTACCACACAAAGAGTAGAGTTTTTAAACATGCCAATTTGCTGTTTTGAGACCAGGGGCGGATTTGACATTGCCCCAATACTTATAAAGCCCAAAGCAATAATCAAAATTGAATATTTCAATTGAATTTGCTTACAGAAATTTATAATTGTATTAGAAAAATTTACGTTTTTCATATTTATTTATTTTAATTAAATAGAGCATAAAGTTCTTTTAAATCGGGAGACAAAATAATTTCAGTCCTGCGGTTAGCAGCGCGACCATCAGCGGTATTATTGTTTTTAACAGGATGGTATTGTCCTTTTCCCGAAGCTGTAATGCGAGACGAATCAAAGCCATAATCTTTTGTTATTATACGTACAATGGATGTTGCCCTTGCTGTGCTTAAATCCCAATTGTCTTTAAATAATTTTGTACTTATAGGAACATTATCTGTATGTCCTTCAACAAGCACTACAATATTTTTTGTATTGTTAAGTACGTTTGAAAGTGTTTTAAGCGCTTCATTTCCTTTCGGATCAACAACATCGCTACCTGATGAAAACAACAGTTTTTCTGAAAGCGAAACATAAACATGCCCATCTTTTATGTATACTCTTAATTCATCACTTTTATAATTCATTAAGGCATCGCTTATTGATGTTTTAAGTTTTGCCATAACATCTTTTTGAGTCTGAAATAGTTTCTCCAGATCTTTTAATCGTTTTGCCTGATCGGTAATGGTTGTGTTTGAAGATGAGGCAAGCTCTTTTAAATCTTTCATTACAGCTGAATTTTCATCTTTTAACGATACTTTTTCATTATTTAGTTTTTTTACCTCTGCATTACAACTATTCAGTTGACTGACTATATTTGCATTATCATTTTGCAGCTTATCAACTTTGGCTTGAGAAGCTTCAAATTTCTTTGTTGCTACACAAGAAGTAAACAACATGCCCGAAACAATTGACAAGAAAACAAACAATCCTATTATATTTCTCATTTTGATATTTTTTGATAATTTGTTCATGACTCGTTATTTTTTATTGTTGCAGCTGGCAATACAGTGGTGAATAAAATTTCACCTTACAAAGGTTAGGCTATAAATCAAAGAAATCATTACACAGTTCTGTTTATTAGTTACATCATTCACATCTTTGCGAAGTGATGTAAATGTAGTTGACTGTAAATTAACTGACTTAGCGTGTGGTAATTAAAAGT
>CAZWGG010000515.1:0-4387 GCA_964633305.1 uncultured Bacteroidales bacterium | reverse complement strand
TGTTATTTCAACCCCGGAAACTCCAATAAATGAATACCGGGCTTGCCCTCCTTTTGAACTATCGGGTTGATAAATATTTACACCTTGTTCAATTATGCCATTGACCATATCCATAGTAAGGATATACTGGGTATACTGAAGATTCACAAGGTCTTGCCAAAGATTCCAGTGGCTTGAGTATTCAACAAAAGTAAACAGACGCAATTTTCGCCTTTTTGTCCCATTGTTTATGATTTTTCCATGCCAGCATTCGTAATCTTTATCCAGGGGGACAAAATAAGTTAATTTGCTATTTATATCTGAATACTCTGATTCAATAATAGTGTAAGCGGTTCCGTGCCGACAAGCAGATTTATATTTATTTAAAGGTTTACCGACAGGTTGCCACGAAGCTGACCAAAAATCACCTGATTCTTTATCCTTTACATAAACATATCTTCCGGGTTGATCCATGGGTATTGCATTTGTGCGATAGCGCATGAACCTTCCGTTAGCTGCCGATTTGTAAAAACTATATCCCCCGGCATTGTTGGTAATGATAGCGCCATACTTGGTCGATCCGAGATAATTACTCCATGGGGCAGGGGTTTCCGGGTTTGTTATTACATACTCTTTGTTCTTGTCGTCAAAATAACCGAATTGCATAAATCTTATTATATTTTAATATAAAATAGAATAGCATAAAAAGCCATTTACTTTTTATTACAAATTTTACAATTAGTTTAACTGTAACTATTCTCCTCTTTCTTTTCTTCTTTCCATAAGTTCGTTACTAATATCATTAACACGGTTGTCATTTAACGGATATATTAATAATATTAAAGTTGATAATACTCCAATAGCAGCAGGAATCAGACTAAAAAGTAAAAGTAAGCCATTTAAACTATCTGCCGATTGAGTTTCATTGGGTTGAAATCCTACCTGGGCCATCAAATTTAGGGCTATAAAAGCACCAAATGCCCATCCGAACTTTTGAGACATTGTAGACGCTGAAAATATTAACCCGGTTGAGCGTATTCCTTTTTTCCACTCGCCATAGTCTGCTGTATCGGCATACATAGCCCAAAGTAATACACTAAGAGGACCTCCGGTCATTGATCCTGTTATCTGAAAGAAAAATATTAGTCCTAATTGACTTACCGTTAAAAAATATACAATCCCGGTGCTAAAAATAGCTATAATGAATATAATTATAAACGCTTTTTTCTTACCTACTATTTTTGCAAACCATGCTACAATCAGTACCCCAACAAAAGAAGAAATTTGCCCTATGGTATTATAAGCCGAAGCTAATGTTTCGAAATCGAAAATACGATTACCCAGGAATGGCAATTTAAGGTCCCTGGTTCCTATAAAATATTTAAAATAATGCACAGTAACACTGCTTCGAACAGCAACAAAAAGAACAAATGTTATGGTAGTGGCCAGAAGAATAAGCCAGGGTTTATTTGTGAAAAGGTTCTTTAAATCTTTTGCTATTGATGTTTTTTGAAATTTTGAAGGCTGAACCCTTTCACGGGTTGATTTAAATGCTATTAAAAAGAAAATTATAGCCGCAATACCAATAATAATAAACGAATATTGCCATCCTTTAGCATCATTGATAACATTTATTTTAAACTGAAGTGGTTGTCCTTCAGGGTCTAAGAACAAATTTGATATATCAATATCATATGAATTAAAACCAGCATAAGTAACAATATTATCAATTGTATTATTAATGAAAGGAGGATTATTATCCTCTGAATAAATTAAATACTTTATTGTATGTTCTAGTCTTCCTCCTCTACCATCTGTTGCAACTATGGATAATTCAACAATACCTTTTTTGTTTTCTAGAAAAGAAAATTTATGACCTTCAACTGTAGGAGATATTATTTGCTGATTATTGCTTTTAACATCATATGATAATTTATCCCCGTCAGGATCGGATACCAGTTTTGATAAATCAATTTCTTTTTGTTTAAATCCACTTTTCAAACGAATAAAATTTAAAGAGTCAATAACAATTGGAGCGTTGTTACCTCTTTCATTCACATTCACGTAAAAGCTATATGACTTTTCTCCCCACTTTCTATCTTTAGCCGTTAAAGTCAACCTGGAACTACCTATACTCTTCTCTTTAATCAATAGCTTTTTATTATTGATTTTAGTGTCTATTATATCTTCATTTTCATTTTCAACAGTATATTCAAATTCATTATTACTATTTCCTTTGAAAACATTTGAGATGTCAATTTCAAGTGTATCGAAACCGGTTTCAATATTTATGTCCTTAATAGGTTTATCAAGCATTGGCAAGTTACTATTCACAGGGTTTACCCTAAAGGTTAATTCCATTTTTGTTACTAATCCTTCAGAATCTATAGCTGATAAAGCAATTCTTGCCGACCCGGTTTCAACTTCACGAACTTCTAAAGTATTATTTTCTATTTTAGCATTAATTATAGAATTATCATTTCTACCTAGACTTTTTGTCATGGGTAAAAGGGTAGCCGAAATGATAATCCCTGCAGCAAATGCAAATAAAAACTTTACAGAAGATAAAGATGTTCTTTCAATTGAATTTGGTGAAATAACACCAAGTAAGGAAGTATAAGGAATATTAATGGCAGTATACAACATCATTATAAGTATAAATGAAGAATAGGCCCAAATAATTTTTCCTGTCATTCCAAAATTTGGTACGGTAAAAGCTAACACACCTGCTATGGCAAAAGGGACGCAAAGCCATAACAAATAGGGCCTGAATTTTCCCCACTTTGTATTTGTCCTATCTGCAATAATTCCCATCATCGGATCATTAATGCCATCCCATATTCTACTTAATAAGAACATAGTGGCAGCAATCCCAGCAGGTATAAGAAATACGTCTGTATAGAAATAAGTAAAATAAAGCATGAAAGTCTGCCAATATAGTACAGAGGCTAAATCACCAAATCCATAGCCTAATTTTTCTTTTAATGTGAGCTTTTCTGAATTTTTATTCATGAAATAATAGTATTAATTTGATACAGATTTTTGAAAAATAAGGCATGAAGATAATAATAATTTAAGAACATAGCTGATGCAAATTAATTAAAAAGTCCTATTGTAAGAAATTATATTATAGTCTAAAGACCGGAGTCGGAAGTCCGAAGGTCAAGTCATGACCTGGTGTCGTCTAACTTCGGACTTCCGACTCCGGTCTTTAGACTAATTTGATACTTAATTCACATTATTCTGTATTTTTGTTTTCAACGAATGAATAAAAAAATTGCAATAATAGGTTCTGCCGGGGTCCCTGCCAGGTATGGAGGTTTTGAGACATTTGCCGAAAATCTTATCCGGTTGCTTGACAATGAATTTGAATTCACTGTTTATTGTTCATCAATGCTTTATTCAAAGCTTGAACAAAAAAGCAAGCTGTATAATGCGAACCTTGTTTACCTTCCTATTCATGCTAATGGCCTTTCGAGCATTTTATATGATACGGTTTCACTATTGAAAAGCAAAAAGAAGTTTGATCTTATTCTTATGCTTGGTATTTCTGGTGCACTTTTTCTTCCTGTATTCAAAATCATTTCAAAGATACCTGTTATCCTTCACCCTGATGGTATGGAATGGAAGAGGAACAGGTGGGGTTTTTGGGCTTCGGTATACCTTAAATTAGCGGAAAGAATTGCTATAAAGTGGTCCGATAATATAATAACTGATAATTTGGAAATAAAAAAGTATATAAAAACTACCTATCAAAAAGATTCTAACACAATAACCTATGGAGGTAATCGAACAGATGTTATTTATAAAGAAGCAGATACTGAATTTTTAAATCTGCCTGAGAACTTTTTTCTTACTATCTCAAGAGTTGTTCCTGAAAATAATAATGAAATGATACTTCGTGCTTTTACTGAGATACCCGAAAAGCAATTAGTTATGATTGGTAACTGGATAGATAGTAACTACGGTAAAAAATTAAAAAGAAAATATAGCATTTTTACCAATATTCATTTAAAAGATTCTGTATTTGAACCTGCTGTTCTCAAACGTCTTAGGTCAATATGCACTGCGTATATTCATGGCAATAGTTGCGGGGGGACAAACCCTTCACTGGTGGAAGCCATGTGGCAAAATGTTCCGGTATTTTCATATGATGTTACATTTAACAGGATTACAACAAAAAATAAGGCACAATACTTTCAAAATATTAATGAACTAAGAAATCTTATTCTTAACTCTTCTGAAGAGGAACTGGCCAGAAATAAAAAAGATATGTATGCGTTAGCAATAAAAGATTATAAGTGGGAAGATATTGCCAATGAATATGAAAAATTATTCTTAGGCACTATAGAAATTGACCATTCCCAGCAAAGAAATTTGTTTTCCTGAAAATTTAGATGTAATAGTA
>CAZWGG010000514.1:0-4412 GCA_964633305.1 uncultured Bacteroidales bacterium | reverse complement strand
AAAAATTAAAGAGGAAATGTTAAGGTTCCTACAGCCGGGGCATAAAGAAAGATTACCTGATAATGAACGGATAAGATACAAATGAGGGTGTCTAAAAAGCAAAAATTTCTCGCAGAGCCACAAAGATGCTAAGAAGTAATAATTTGACAATCAAATCTTTGCAACTTTGCGGCTTTGTGAGAAGTCTTCATTTTCTGACTTTTAAGACAGCTTCTACAGAGAAAGATTTGCTTACAATATAGAAAAATAAGATTTTGCATAGAGATAGATGTAAGCTTAAGAGGAAGAGAATTTCACGTGTTTATTTTTTATTTCAGCATTATCCAAAAACGTGATGTTTTTGGATAATTTAAGTTTGATTAGATACGAATCTAATATATATTTTTTTAAACTCTAAATCAAAATGTTAACAAATTTCTACAGGTTAACCTGGTTATCCTTATGCTTATTGTTTTTGGCAATTCTTTCAAATTGTAGTACCAAAAGCAGACCAAATGAAACGCTCAATGAAATTGTATTAAAAATCGGCGATTTTGAATTAACTAAGTACGAATTTGAAAAAAAGATCGAGCGGTTACAAAAAATCCCCAATTTCAGCGCCAAGAAAAGACAAAAATGGTATGATGATTTTTTTGACAAATGCTATTTCCTGGCTGATGCCTATGATAAAAAATACGACACAAGCAGGATAGTTCAGTTAAAAACTTATTATGCTTCGCTTTATATGACATCTGAAGTTGGGGAATATTATTGGAACAAGGTTGTAGAGCCAAAGCTGGAGGTTAATAATTCAGACATTAAAGCAGTTTACAAAAAGAGAGATAAGGTTTATTATATCGACTATATTGTTTTTGCGAATAGAGATGTTATGATTTCCAAATTGAAAGGCGATACGATTATAAAAAATGAAAAAGACTTCGAAAAATTGAGACTGTCATGTAATAACACGAAAAATATCTGGTATGCCAGTCATGCCCTTGTATATCCTTATGAGCACCTTGCAAAATTTAAAGATATTATTTATGGCCTTAAGCCTGGCGAAGTAACAAAACCTTTACAAAGCAAAACATGGATGTATATTATTCATTTAAACAAAATTGACAAGGTGGCCCTTAAACCGTTTAAGACTGAAAAAGAGAATATTAAAAAAGAATTAAGGAATGATAAGATAAAACAAATAGTAACAAGCAAACAAGACGAAATATATAATAAGACAAATATTCAGGTAAATGAAAAAACCTGTGCCAAACTGTTCAATTATATTACTAGTTCAGCAAAAAGTAAAGAGGATATGATTTTCGGAGATAATGTCCTTGTTAGTTATTTGCTCAATAATAAAAGAGAGAACATGACGGCATCAGATTTTCTTGATTTTTATTACAACTTTCCATTCCCATTTAATTCTGTGGAAAGTACAAATTCTATTATTTCAAACTTATATAACCTGGTTTTAAGAAAATACATGTTTGCCGAGGCTGATAGCCTGGGTGTAACAAAAGAAAAAGCATTTCTGCAAGAAAAAAAGTTATATTCTGATTTTTACATGATAAGTGAATACTATGTTAATGAAATTTTAAAAAACATTTTTGTGTCGGAGCAAGAAAAAAAAGATTATTACGAAAAGAATAAATCCTCCTATGAATGTGGAACAGTTTGTAACGCATACCTATTTTATTTTAATAACATGAAATCAATGATGAAAAGCTGGTCAGATTTAAACACACAATTGCAAAATGGTGATTTCATGAATTTAAACGATACGAACAAAATAGGAGGTTTAATTTCTTATTTTCCAAATAAAAAAATTGAAAATAGCAGCACTGATTATCCCCCAAAACTTATTTCTGCAATATTCAATAGTGAGCTTAACCAATTGTCTTACCCCAATACCGAATATGAAGGAGAGTATGTCCTTTTTTACAAAACCAAAGAAGAAGGGAAAAGGTTGCAAACGTTTGATGAAGTTAAAGATGTTATCCAGGATAAATTGTGGGATACAAAAGCTGAACAGGAAAATAAGAAAAGATTGGAAGAATTGAAGAAAAAGTACACGGTTAGCGTAAATACAACAAAATCAATGTTTCAGTAATTAAATTGAACGTTCAAAGATTAAAACCCCAGAGATATAATAATGACAAAGAAGAGGCTCATACAAATATTTTCAATTTATTAACTTAATAAATTAAGATTATGAAAAAACTATCATTAATTATTATTGTATTGGTTGCTTTTGCAACAACGTCATCGTATGCATGGTCATACTACATTTCTGCTAATAGTGAAGCTCATCCTCACTATGGAGATTCTGATCAAGCGTCACTTCAGATACCTCCGAATCATGAATTCCACCTGGTAATGGATGCCGTAGGGAATTCCACGTATCCGGCAACAGCCATTGCTGCCAGCTCTAACTTCTGGCATGAAATCTCGAATAGATCCCGTGCATATCGTGTAACTGAAGCTGCAGCTAACGATTATCGTACGCTACTCTTATATGTAGAGACAGAAAAATGGACTGCTAGTATATGGTATATTATCTGACCCCATTTCTGTTTGTGTGATTATTATTTGACAAACCGATAATATATTAAAACTACTTGTAATTAATGTATAATGTAAGGTTAACGCATTTGTTGCGAGTTTTTATTTATTTCAATTTCAAAGAGGGCCTCTTCTTTTAGAAAGGTTATTTATTAACCGAAATGAAAATATCCTTACTAAAAAGAATTTTACCTACATAATGATTGTTCTTTGATATTATTGCAACTTCCCATGTGAAACGGTGGAAAATACAAATTCTATTTTTTCAAACCAATATGGTTTGGTATTAAGAAAATACATGTTTACCGGGGCCGATAGCCTGGGTGTAACAAAAGAAACGGTTGGCATAAATAAAGCGATCAATTTTTCAATGATTGAGCTGACCGCTCCGGATAAAAGACCTGGAGGTATATAAATTGACAAAGAAGAAGTTCTTATATTTTTTTTATTATTAACTTAATTAAACATCATGAAAAAACTATTATTTATCTTTTTAGTGATGGTTGCTTTTGCAACATCATCATCCTATGCATGGAGTTTGATGGTCCATGCCAATAGTGAAGGTCGTCCTGGTTATGGTGACATTCAATTTATGGTCACTGAGATACCGGCGGGCCATCGCTTTTTCCTGGTGGTAGATTGCGCTGGGACTATAAAGTACCCGGCAGTATCTATTGCAAGCGGCCCCGGAATCTGGCTTGAAGTCAGAAATGATGATCGGGCTATTGTTGCAAATTACCCTGCATCTTCTTCTGATCTTACGATATTTTTATATGCAGAGACAGAAAAATGGTCTGCAAGGGCATATGGTGGGTACTAATAACCCATCACTATTCCAACAATTTAACCTAAAAACCAGAAGAGGATATCATAAGGTATAAATTCTGGAATTAGAAAAGCTCAATATGCTACTAATAAAAAATTGGAAGAATCGAAGATAAAGTACGAGGTAAGTATAAATAAAATGGTGTCTATTTCTCGATGATTAACTTAATTATTAAAGATTATGAAAAAACTATCATTGATCATAATTGTATTGGTTGCTTTTGCAACATCATCATCGTATGCATGGATGGTTTGCGCTAATAGTGAAGATCATCCCGGTAGAGGCGATACTCAATATTTGGTTACTATCGTACCTGCTGGCCATAGCTTTTGGGTTTTAATAGACTGCCATGGAACACCAGATTACCCGTCAAGGGCCTTTGCAGGCGGTCTCAATTTCTACCATGAAGTCCGAAATGGTGATAAGGCTCTATATGTGGAATACCCTGTAAGTCCTTTCGAGCGTGTGTTATGCTTATATGCAGAAACAGAAAAATATAATGCAAGAGCATACGGTGGCGCTCCCTCCTATTAACCCATTATCTTCGTGGCTATTCGTATTTAAAATCTTGATATACTCAACCAACTTGGGATTACCAAAAAATAGCAGAACAGTACATGTTTTGCGAGTTGTAATCTGTCTCATTTTAATTTGTATAAATAGCTTAAACATAACCTCTTCTTTTTTAAAATAATTACTAAATAAAAGAAATGAAAATGTCATTGCGGAAAAGTATTTTTACCGGTATATTGTTTGTTGCCTTTATTTTATCGCCATTTCTGAATGCTTTTAATCATGTTGGATTTTTCTTTTTTAAAGACAGTTTAGTCATAACCCTTTCAGGAAGTGTTTTTCTTCTTATTTCTTTATTGATAATTCGCTACAAATCATTTTCAATTGAGCTTACGTATATCGATCTGTCTGTTTTAGCTTTTTTTATATACAACCTGTTAAATATTGCTTTTTTTGAAATAAACCTTTATAAAAGTGTCGATTTTATTCTGCTTATGTTTGTTTCCTTATTGTTCTTTTTGCTGAAGTTTTA
>CAZWGG010000513.1:0-4416 GCA_964633305.1 uncultured Bacteroidales bacterium | reverse complement strand
AAATCCCCAGAATGCTGTTTGCCAAAGCTTTTTTGCTTAATCCTGACTTCCCTTTGTACTTTTTTTTCTTCTTTCCCATTAGTTTTAAAATTAGTCTACTTTTTGAATAGCATCTTCATGCTCAAAATATATCCTTTTTATTTGTGTATTTATTATTAGCAGCATGATTTGCATGCTTTCGATAAGTATTGATATTGTTTTATTTATTGACAGATATTACTCTCCATTTTTTTCTTCTTTCTTGGAAAACATACGAATCATTCTGCTTCGTTTAATTGCTTCTGATGCCTCAGTTGCCGAAACTATCCCCTTATTTAACCGGGTAACGGCAACATCAACGCTATCAGCAAATGCCGAATCAACCAAAAGTTTGTTTATTAACCCGTTACCGTTGTTAATTTTCTCTGTTATTTCTTTCAAGTTTTTAGTTATTTCTCCAATATCTTTGCTTGATTCATTTAAATTCTGACTTGATGTATAAAGATTTTGAGTAAGGGTTGTATCGGTAAAAAGTCTTCCAAAAATACCTTCACCTTTATTTATTTTACCTGAAATTCCTTCTAAATTTCCCGAAACCGAAACCAAATTTTCACTTGTTATGCTTAAATTTTTGGAGAATAAAGTGTCGGCAAGCATTTTTCCAATTATACCTTCTCCCTGGTTTACTTTTTCTGATATCTCATTTATGTTTTTTGTTATTAAAACTGCATTTTTACTGGCTTTATCCATATTATTTGTGAAAGTAGTATCGGTAAATATTTTTCCAAATATTCCTTCTCCACGATTTATTTTGTTAGTTATTTCAACCAAGTTCTCCGAAACAGCAGTAATATTCTGGCTTGAGTTTTTTATTTCTACCAATATGTCATCAATATTTATTGGTTTTAATATCTGTAATGTGTCTCCTTCTTTTATTGAATTTTCTTCAGTAGGACCCGGGATTATTAAAACAGTTTTATTCCCCATAAGCCCTTCACTGCCAATTGTCGCAATAGAGTTTTTCTTTATAAAAGGGGTAACGTTTTGTTGAATAGAAAGCTCTACCCTTACCTCGTTCTCTGACAATATCTTAATATTGCTTACTGTCCCTACGTCGATACCGGAAAATAGCACATTGTTTCCAACTGTAAGCCCATATACGTCATTAAAAATGGCAATAACTTTAACATCCGACACAAACAAATTTTGTTTTTTACCTACAAAATAGATTGCAGCGACAAACAAGGCTATTGCAATGGTTATAAAGATACCCAAACGCAGGCTATATTCTTTTTTTTCTCGCATAGTTTGTAAATTTACTAATTTGCAAAATAATCCCGAACTTCATTCAAATTATGATTCTTAAGATCACTGTAAGCGCCCTCGGCAATAAAATGTCCGTCATGTAAAACTAACATTCTATTTGACGTTAATTCGGCACATTTCATATCATGCGTGACAATTATCGATGATGTTTTATACTTCTTCTGAATTTTTACAATAAGTTTACTTATGTCTCGTGAAGTCACCGGGTCAAGTCCTGTTGTAGGTTCATCATACAATATAATTTCAGGTTTTAATATCAATGCCCTTGCAAGACCCGCCCTTTTTCGCATTCCACCGGAAAGTTCAGATGGCATTTTATCAATTACATCCACAAGTCCTACACTATCTAAAGTATCTGCTATAAGCTCTTCTTTTTCAATTTTAGTTAATCCTTTTCCGTTTCGTTCCAATGGGAATAATAAATTTTCACCAATCGTCATGCTGTCGTATAAAGCGGCATTTTGAAACACATAGCCTATTCTTTCTCTTATCTTATTAAGTTCTTTATCGCCCAGGCTCAGTAAATCTTTATCAAATACCATTATGGTCCCTTTATCGGGATAAATAAGTCCAGAAATACACTTTAGCAAAACCGATTTTCCAATGCCTGATTTCCCCAGAATTGCCAGGTTTTCACCTTCGTTCAAATTAAGATTGACATTAATTAAAACCTTTTTTTCATTGAATGATTTGTTTAGGTTTTTTATTTCAACTACAATATGCTTATTAAAAGCAGTATTCATAAAATTATTTCTGTAATTTGAACTACTATAAGATCAATAAGAAATATAGCCAGTGACGACATAACCACTGCAGAATTTGCTGCCAGACCTACACCTTGTGTGCCTTTGTTTGAATAATATCCATTATAACAAGAAATTACACCAATAGCAAAGCCAAAAAAGAAAGTTTTTACCGTTGCCGGGAGAATATCATAAAATTTTACCGAATCAAGAACATTTTTAAAAAATAAAGGAAATGAAATAGAACTCTGGATGTTTACCCCCAGGTATGAACCAAATAAAGCAATTGTGTCAGCATAAATAACAAGTAACGGTACCATAAAAGTGGCAGCTAATACACGCGTTGTTACTAAGTATTTTATTGGATTGGTACCTGAAACTTCCATGGCATCAATTTGTTCTGTAACCCTCATTGAGCTTAACTCGGCGCCAAAACCTGAGGCTACACGCCCTGCAAATATCAATGCTGTAATTACAGGGCCTATCTCTCGCACTATTGAAACCACAACCATTCCCGGCAACCATGCTTCAGCCCCCAAATCAGCAAGAACCGGCCGGGTTTGCAAGGTAAATACCAGCCCTAAAATAAATGCCGTAATCCCCACTAAAGACAACGACCTAAAACCAACATAATAAGATTGTCGTATAAACTCTTTTCGCTCAAAAGGTTTACTAAATAACTGGTTTAGCGTTATACGTGTAAAACGGGTAATATTTCCTACCTCAATAAGGAAATCTTTTAACCTGTTAATAAATCTTTTATCAGGCCGTATCAATAACATGGGCGAAAAAGTAAAAAAGGAGTAACCGTAATTATCCTATTGAAATATACAAATTTAAATCTATCTACTAACTTAAAAAAGATTCAATAGATAAAGTTCGTACTTTGTAATTTATGAAAATTGTTAAAGAATACCAAAACCAACTAACATTGGTGGTATTGAAATTTCAATGGCATAAGTCTTATTTCGGTTTGATCTCTGCAATTTCCTATTGTTAATTTATTAAGTTTGCCGGATGATAATTTATCAATCGGAAGGGTAGTACAAATGATTAAAAGAAAATTATACTATGCACTAAATCCAAGTCAGCGAAGGATGATAAGAAGATTATATTACCTGCCGATTGATATGTTCGATTTTCTTTTTGGAAAGAAAAATAGCCTGAGTCCACCAAAAGGTAAAATTTTTGTTGGATATGGTGAATTTAAAAGCCAGGGAGAAAGAATTTTAAAGCAATTTATTACCTATGGCAGGTTAAAGCCAGCTCACAGGGTATTGGATGTGGGATGTGGAATTGGCAGGACAGCAATACCCTTAGCCACTTATTTAGCCAAAGAAGGGTCATACGAAGGATTTGATATTGTTAAACCTGGAATAGCTTGGTGTAAAAAACACGTTAGTACTACGTTTACAAATTTCAATTTTATTCATGTTAATTTAAAGAATAACCTGTACAACCTTAAAACCGATAAAAAAGCAAAATACTTTATTTTTCCTTACCCGGATGAAGATTTTGACTTTGTGTGTCTGACATCGGTATTTACACATATGCTGCCGGAAGACGTTAATGGCTATTTAAAACAAATTTACAGGGTGCTTAAACACAATGGTATTTGTTATGCAACATTTTTTATAATAAATGAAGAGGGAGAAAAATACATGCAAACTTACAAGGGGTTAAAATTCCCTTTCAGGTATAAGAATTATTATTTGCATAATAAAAATGTCAAAGAAGCTAATGTTGCATACGATGAAGGTTATCTTAAAAATGAACTTATAGGAAATAGTGGATTGGTTATAGAAAAAATTTATTACGGATATTGGACAGGAAGAAAAAAAGGAGATTCGCTTGATTTTCAAGATACTATAATTTTGAAAAAATAACACCAAATATTTTAAAAAAAATAACTGACTTTTTAAAGTTTATATTATTTTTATATCTACATAAATTCTGCAGACTATAGAGAAAGTTGCCAGGTGAATTTTAGTAATATCTAGTAAAAAAGTATGCAGATTCTCACAGTGTATTAGTTTCCAAAATAAAATTATTCTTTCTATATAGAAACAAAAGCCGAAAAGTTTTGTCTTTTGGAACCTAGGTTATGGAATAAAGAAAGTGCAAAATGGAATAGGCAAATTAAATTAATTGTTTAATTTTTAAAAATTTCTACAATGAAAAACTTAACAAAAAATCTTTTAGCATTGTTTTTTACTCTTTTTTTTGGAGTAACAGTATTCAGTCAAACAAATACGTTTCCTTCATCAGGAAATGTAGGAATTGGTACACTCGCCCCAACTTATAAATTACAAGTTGAAGGTCCTGCAAATACATGGAAAGCCAGGTTTTCAGGAGATGACGGATATAT
>CAZWGG010000512.1:3859-4418 GCA_964633305.1 uncultured Bacteroidales bacterium | reverse complement strand
TCCGTCAGATCCGCGAGAGCCTGGCTGTTAATGATGAAATCTCGCGCTAGCTCTCTTGCGATTCTTTCGGCAATCGGAGTACATTCATTTTCCCAGGTTCTTAATCCATCAAGCGCGCGCTTCCACATCTCCCTTAATGCGAGGTTTAACAGGTCGTCCCGCGTAAGCGGTCTCCTGATAAGTG
Organism: uncultured Bacteroidales bacterium; assembly: GCA_964633305.1. GTDB lineage: Bacteria > Bacteroidota > Bacteroidia > Bacteroidales > UBA10428 > CAZWGG01. The sequence goes on along the minus strand of CAZWGG010000512.1, from coordinate 4,234 downwards.
GTTTAAGTTTATAATAACCGTCTTCATCAAAACTGGCAAAAAACAAATATGGGGGTAAAAGCTACAATCAATTCTTATGCAATAGAGGTTCAATTTTATACTCCTTCAATTGTAAGAATTTTAAAATGGCCCGAAGGTAAGTCATTTACGAAGCAAAGTCTTTCAGTTATTAAAACTCCGCAGAAAACAGATTTTAGCATTAAACAACAAGGAGACGAAATTATCCTGAAAAGCAAAAAAATTGGCGTATTGGTTAACCTTAAAAATGGGAGGGTTTTCTTCGGAACACCTTCATCTGTACAACTTTTAAAAGAAAAAGAAGGTAGCACATCGTTTACCGATTTCAACGATGCAGGCGTAAGCACCTACACGGTA
>CAZWGG010000512.1:0-3849 GCA_964633305.1 uncultured Bacteroidales bacterium | reverse complement strand
TGACGAAGCCATTTACGGTTTGGGGCAACAACAACAAGGCAAAATGGTGCAGCGCAATATTAGACTGAATATGGTACAGGGTAATACGGATGATTATGTCCCTTTTTTCTTATCAGTAAAAGGCTACGGGATATTTTGGGACAATTATTCACCAACAGTTTTCGAGGATAACCCGGAAAGCACTTCATTTAAATCGGACGTTGGCGATTGTATTGACTATTACTTTATGTATGGCGGCAACGCCGACGGCGTAATTGCCAACATGCGTGACCTTACCGGCCAGGTTCCGATGTTCCCTTTGTGGACGTATGGTTTCTGGCAAAGTAAAGAACGATATAAAAGCCAGGATGAATTAACAGAAGTGGTAAAAAAATACCGGGAACTTGGCGTGCCACTCGATGGCATTATCCAGGACTGGCAGTACTGGGGCAATAATTACCTATGGAATGCCATGTATTTTCTCAATCCCGGGTTCTACAATCCCCAAAAAATGGTCGACGATGTGCACAAAATGAATGCACACATGATAATATCAATCTGGAACTCGTTTGGGCCGATGACAAAGGAGTACAGGGAACTCAATAAAATAAATGCCTTGTTTAACTTCGAAACCTGGCCACAATCGGGTTCAGAAAAATGGCCACCTAACATGGATTATCCATCCGGTGTAAGGGTTTACGATGCCTATAATCCCCATGCCCGTGATATTTTCTGGAAGTATTTAAACGATGGAATTTTCAAGCTCGGTATGGACGGCTGGTGGATGGATTCCTCGGAACCTGACCACTTCAAACCAACGCCATCGGATTTCGATACCAAAACTTACCTTGGTTCATTCCGCAAAGTACGTAACGCCTTTCCATTAATGACAGTAGGTGGTGTATCGCAACATCAACGTTCGGTTACATCCGATAAACGGATTTTTATTCTTACCCGTTCGGCATTTGCCGGGCAGCAACGTTACGGGGCCAACACATGGTCCGGCGATGTAGTAGCATCCTGGGATGCGTTACGTAATCAGATTTCAGCCGGCTTAAATTTCTCGCTTTGCGCTATCCCTCATTGGAATAGCGACATTGGAGGTTTCTTTCTCTGGAACTTTAAAAATCCTCTCCAGAATCCAGACTACCGCGAACTATACGCACGTTGGATACAGTTTGGAACATTTTGTCCGATGATGCGCTCACACGGCGAAGGCGCTCCGCGTGAAATATACCAGTTCGGTAAAAAAGGTGATAAAATATATGATTCTGATGAAAAATACATTAACCTTCGTTACAGGTTGTTGCCGTACATCTATAGCACTTCGTGGGATGTAACCGCCAATCAGTCAACATTCATGCGGGCATTGGTAATGGATTTTGCAGCCGACAAACAAGCGCTCGATATTAACGACGAATTTATGTTCGGCAAGTCGCTGTTAGTGTGCCCTGTTACAAAACCGTTATATAACAATGGTGGCAAGGAGGATTTCACCACCGTTAAAACCAAAGAGGTTTATTTGCCTAAAGGATGCGATTGGGTTGATTTCTGGACCGGAGAAAAACAAAACGGCGGACAGAAAATAAATAAAGAATGCCCTCTGGACATTATGCCACTTTACGTTAAGGCAGGTTCAATCCTTCCATTTGGCCCAAAAGTTCAATATGCAACCGAAAAGAAATGGGATAACCTCGAAATTCGTGTTTATGACGGTGCGAACGGTGAATTTACGTTATACGAAGACGAAAACGACAATTATAACTACGAGAAAGGAGCTTACACTACCATAACTTTCAGTTGGGACAATGCAAAAAAAGCTTTGACCATTGACGAACGTAAAGGCTCGTTCCCGGGAATGCTTACAGACAGGGAATTTAATATTATTCTTGTTGACAAAAGCAAGGGTGCAGGAACGGAAGCATCGGTTAAGTTCGACAAAAAAGTTAATTACAGTGGGAAAAAGGTTGTGGTTAAATTATAAAATTCTTGATTGCTATTCTAATAATCGTTAATACCATCTAATTAGTGCCTGACAGATTTATAAAAAGAAAAAAGTCTTAATTTTTGATTGAAGCAAAGGGTATGGATTTAAGAATAACGATTAACGATTTTTGATTTCAGAAGTACTTAAAAACAAATCAAAATTCTTAATTCGTTAATCGATATTCGTCATTCAATTCTTATGTAAAGAGCATTAGGGCATACCCCGGTTGGACAAATAGTGAAATGCCTGACCCGGTAGGTTCGTACTGGCGTGATTTTTTTGTGCCTGATTATTGGGGCGACCATGAGGTTTATCTGCATTATGCCGGTGTGCAATCGGCCACGTATGTATGGGTGAACGGTAAAAAAGTCGGTTGCAGCCAGGGAAGTATGACCCCTGCCGAGTTTGATATCACTCCTTATCTTCAAAAAAAATGTTTTTTAATACTCCAACCTGTGGCCCGGCCAAACCTATTCCATCGGCTTTTTTCAGGGTTTGCATCATATTTTGGGTTAATTCCGAAAATGAATCCTTTTTATCAATTTCAAATGCTTTTTTTCGCAATGTTGATAAACCATATTTTATAATTGGTGAAATCATATTTATTTCAAAAATGATAATTTCTTACATAATATGTTTTTTCCTTGTAATTGATGCTTTTTATAAGTTCTTGAGCTACCAGCGAATTAATTACAGAAAGGCTGGTCTTGTTTTGTTCCAGAAGTTTTGTAATGGTATCTTCCCTTAATGGATGAACTGCTGTAATATTTAAAATATCATCAAATGCATTGCTTGTAAATCCTGTATCGGTTCCTTCAAACTTTTCTTCAACACTTGTTCGTCACCTTAAAAAGGTAACGTATTAATTTTTAGCGATATAGTATTCAAAATCTTCAATTTTTCAAAAAATGTAGTGCCAAAAAAAGTCATCAAAATCCTTGACAATAAAAACTTTCATCAAGATATTTGAAGCGTAAAAAATAGATCATTATGTTTGTCAGGATTAAAAAAACAGGCACATATCAATATCTTCAAATTGTCCAAACATATCGCGAAGGTAAAAAAGTAAAACAAAAAGTAATTTCTACACTTGGAAGATTAGATAAATTAAGGGAAAAAGGAGATATTAATTCTATTGTATCATCACCTTCCAAGTACTCAAAAAACATTCTGCTTTACTCAGGTAAAAAAGACTCCGTCCAAAGTGAAGCATTAACAATTGGCACTGTATTAGTTTTTGCCAGGTTATGGAATGAATGCAGAATACATGATGTACTCTCACAACTGTTACAAAATCGTAAATATGAGTTTAATGTTGAACTTGCCATTTTCATCACTGTTCTCCACCGATTGTTCATTAGTGGATCAGACCGTTCATGTGAAGTATGGATGAAAGACTACCGCATTGATGGTTCGCAAGACTTATCTCTTCACCACTTTTATAGGGCCATGGCCTTTTAGGCAGTCCAATAGAAGATCAAAAGGACAAAACACCTTTTGCACCACGTTGTGTAAAGGACCTTGTTGAAGAAAAATTGTTTTATGGTAAACGTAATTTATTCACTGAACTTGAATTGGTATTTTTTGATACCACCTCTATTTATTTTGAAGGTAGAGCAGGAAAGTATCGTGAAGTAGTGCCAAAAAAATATTTATGCCCAAAATTTACTGAATTTGAGAAGCTTACTATTTTCAACTGTCGAAGATGAGTTTTAGACAATTCACATTTTTTACATCTCAAAATGTCAGCTTTTAACAAATCCAATTGCTGTTGCACGGTGTTTTATTGTGTGATTGGAGTTTTTTGAAAATTACAATTTAATGCCTCCCAAATCCTAATCTATTTGAGAAAAGAGAACTTTGCTTCTTTCATCGTGGTTATA
>CAZWGG010000511.1:0-4418 GCA_964633305.1 uncultured Bacteroidales bacterium | reverse complement strand
AGTTGCGAAAAAAAGACTGTCTTTATAGCTTTTTGGACTTTTAAGACAGCCTCATGTTATTGATTTAATCGAGTATACCAAGAGGTAAATACGGTATCTTCCATATATCCATACAGTGATGCCACAGATATATTATAATATTTATAAAGCGGATCGTTCAGATTCAAATCAGCTATTAAAAGTCGCACGTTACCATTCGTATCTATGGCTCTATGGTAGGCTGCGATTTTATAAAAACTTTTAGTAGTGATTGTATCATCATCACTTCCCCATACAGAGAATGTATAATAGCCTAAATTAGTATCGCATTTTGTGTTTAAATAATACCAGGAGTTTTCAACTTCATGACTTAATATTTTATATTTAAAATTAGGGATTCTTCCTATTGCCGCTTTATAAGTGCCAGAATTTTCATTTCCGGGAGATTTTACATCAAGACTATCATTAGTGAATCCTAAAAATCCATGTACCTTTCCCTTATAGGTTCCGTAGGGAACTTCTATGGTATTATCACCGCCAATAATATTATAATCTATCTTCCTACCTGTTGAATCTGTAAGTGTAAATTTCCCTTCTACCTCATAATATACTGGCAGAAAAAAATCTATGGGATCACTCTCATGAAATTCAATATGAATAATTTGAAAATCTGTTGAATCATTTTCTATTGTGTCGATATGATCAGTATCTTTTGAACAAGCCAAAAGAATGCATAATAAAGTAAACTCAAAAGATGCTATAAAGAATGTTTTCATACTTTTAAATTTAGACTCTAATATTGATAAGAATGGCAAAGCTAATCCTTCATTTCAATTTTTTTGTTATAATAATTTATCAGACCAACTTCATTTTATTTGCAAATTTATATTTTTCTATGCAAAAATTATATTGTTTTATATGCATGACGAGTTAGTTTGAGTTTGGGAGAGGAGAAGTTTAAGCAGATTGTACTATCACTTTTTAGTTTTTATTTCCCGTTATATTAAAGCATATTATAATTAATTAAGTCCAAAACGGTGTATTTTTTACTTTCTAAATTATATTTTAAAACCATTTCAATTATTTTTTTAACGCCATTTGCATACGATTTATGTCCCAAAACTTTTGTCTCTATTGTTATTTCGTCATCACCATCTTTAATCACTATTTTATGAAACGCGTGTTTATTTAAATATTCTTTGGGTATCCTAATTTTATTTTGTTGTACCTCCGGGTCCCTTATCGATACAATTTTGTCAAGTGGAAATTTTAATGAATTTGCAAAGGCAAATGCCGTTCCGGGTTCTGTTTTTTTAGTTGATTGATGTGATTCTGTGATGGAGATATCGTAATTTTCAAAATACTTGCTGTTTGTTTTAATACTGTTTAGCATTTTTAGTAAGAGAATTGACGTGTTAGGACAAGTAATAAGCGGAAAATCAGGCTTTGTTTTTTCTGTTCCTAATCCGGTTGAAAGCTCAATAAATACCGACTTTGTTCTTGAACAGAATTCTAAGCATTCTTCTAATTGTCGCCCTGAACCGGCATGTACTATTATTGTCTTTTCATTTAAACCCTGGTATGTGGTTTCCCATTTTTTGATTTCACAGGATTGAAATGATAAATTAGAAGTTAATATTGCATTTGCTAGTTTTCCGGAACCTACAACAAATATTTTCATCTTTATATTTAGTATACTTTCATTTTTTACTACTAATTAAGAAAGAATACAGGCTCCTTTCGCTCTTTGTAGAGTTTATTTAGTCGCATTGCAGCGTCTTTCACCAAGCCGGGTTTTATCGTTTTGGCGTTTTGTGGACAGTTTTTGATACAGGCACAACACGTGATGCATTTTTCCACGTCAATCGAATGGTTATTTTCTGAATCGATAGCACCAACAGGGCACCCTTCTGCACAAATTCCGCATTGAGTGCACGCATTACTAATTGCTATAAAATCAACACTCCATAGCTTCGAATCGCCTCTATAGGGATAATTACCAGGTATATTTATATCAGAAATGTGATCGGCAGATAAAACAGATAGCAGTTTCTCATTTATTTTTCGGCCGAATAATTCTGCATGATTTAAGTCATTTGCATCAGGACGGGCTTCTGCTATTGGCGTGTCGGAACCTGAAAAGGAGTGTTCTCCGATATATGCCGCACAGGCGATTGGTATACAGCCACTTTTTGTTAAAATACTTTTAAGCTCAAGCAGTGCATCGTCATACTCTCGGTTACCATAAACAACGAGACATACAGTTGGTGTATTATGGGCTTTAATCGTATGAAGCCATTCCGTTAAAAGTGCAGGCACTCTTCCTGAATAAACTGGCACACCAACAACAAGCAATTCATTTTCTGATGTTTGTAATTGTTGTTTTCTTGCTCCAGGTTTGGTAATATCTATTAGCTCTGCAGTGCAATGATTAATTCCACGTGCAATACCTTGAATAATTGCTTTTGTGGTTCCCGTAGGTGAAAAACAAACCAGTTTCAGTGATTGTATTTTCATTAGATGCCCTCTTATGATATTTTATTTAGTGAATAATTTATTATGTTTATTCTTAAAGTTATTTTGAATATTTACTTATGGACGCTTTTTGCAACTTGTCAATGCTTTCCAAAATTTGAGAAAGCTCTTTAGCGTTAAATTGATCAAACCGTTCTTTTTTCCATTTATCAAAAATTGCCTGGCACTCACCAATAAGCTTTTGCCCTTTTTCTGTGGTCGATAACAATGCAGAGCGTTTATCGTCCGGCAATGGAATAATATCTATTAATCCCATGGTTTGTAGTTTTTTTACCACTTTTGAAACATGTGCCTTTTCAAGACGCAAGCGGTTAACCATGTTTTTTTGCTGTACTTCTTTGGCTTTAGCTATTTCAAATAAAATTGAAAACTGCTGCTGATTTAGCCGGTAAGGCAGCAATAACCTATTCCCTTCACGCTGAAGAATGCCGCTAATATTCATTAATTTTCCAATGATTATTGAATGAAATTCTTTTTCGTTAAGTGTATTATTGTTTTTAGTTTCCATGGATACAAAAATAAAAAAATTATTGTTTCCATGGAAACTTATTTAATGTTTTTTTGGTCATGGCTTATTCGTAACTCCATAACAGTTTATATTACTGAATTTTAAAATAAGACAGTGTTTATGTATAATACAATTTTGCAGCAAATGCAAAGTAAAAAACAAAAGGAGAGTTGTTCCTTTGGAATTCTTTTTAGTATGCTTACTGTTACACGGTTTAGCTGTTGCATAGCCCATTTTTTATTTCTCAGAGTTGTGCAACAGATACCTATGTTATGAGTTGGCGATTTTATGGCTCAATTCCTAATATTAATAAAGGAACAGGAGGATTATTTCTTCCATGTCTTAAAACATTGTATACTTCTCCTTCATAATATGCAACTCCACTGCTCATTTGTGATTGCATTTTCTTTGTTGGTAATACCTCAATTCCCAGATTAATGACTCCACCAGAATAAAAAAGCAAGTGTTTTACAAATAAATCAAATGCAACAAATGCATATTTCCCAAATTGGACTTCTACTGCAATCCGGTCTTTGACAAAATCTGTTTGTTTGTAAGAAGATATAGGTTCCTTTACTCCTTTTGACATTAAAAATTCTTTTTGTTCCTCAAAAGGTAAGGTTATCAGCTCAGGCAATAATTTTTGATCAGTTGTAATATAATATTGATATCCGGATTCATTCCATCCAAGTTTATTAAATCTTTCATTGAAAGCTTTATTCAAGTCAATCGGACTATACAGTTTTCTTCCAGGCATTGTTTTTTCTTTGCTTATTTTAGTCATAAATAGGGTTGCATCAATACCTTCAATTGTAGAAATTATTCCTTTGTAAAGTTTCTTTTTATGAACAAGAATATATTCCTCTCCATTAAGATGAGAATATTTTTATGCAATTTTCATCTGTATCCGTTCGTACCGTTTTTTTTGATTAATTATACTTACAATTCTTCCCATTCCTTAGGAATTTGAGAAACTTTATCAGTTCCCGAAGGTTTGTGAATAGGCTTGTTAATTGGTCGTATCTTGAGTCTGCCTTCTTTATAATCTACAATTCTATTATTAGCAATTTTGCAATATTCTTTTTCTTTCTCAATTCCTATTACATGACGATTGTTTTTTATTGCTGCGATAATTGTAGAACCTACACCTGCGAAAGGATCAAGTATCCAACTGTTTTCATTTGTTAATGCAAGCACACATCTTTCAACCAATTCTATAGGGAATTGGCATGGGTGTTCTGTTTTCTCAGGATGATTAGATTTAACATTCGGAATATTCCACAAAGCAGTTTCCCAGTCATTAACAATTATTTCCCAAATATCACTCGGATTCTTTCCTAATGGATAACACGGTTCGATTTATGCCAGTGATTCCGGTTTTATTGTGCCAGTAATT
>CAZWGG010000510.1:0-4421 GCA_964633305.1 uncultured Bacteroidales bacterium | reverse complement strand
TTTTCAAGGCAAGAATAACGCAGTATTTGGCGTTTTCTTGCAAAGACTAATTAATACTATGATGTATGAATAAAAATAGCTATATTTAGTAGCTAATATTTTTAAAATCAATCTTCTTCTAAAAATGGAAGTGAAAAATTTTATAGTTCCAATTGATTTTTCAGAAGAATCATTAAAAGGGCTTGAATTAGCAATCTTATTTTCAAAGTACTCCTATATAAATATTCAAATGGTGTATGTGTTGAAAAAAAGTGCTGATTATTTTCCGAGTAATTTAGAGTTGGGAAGGAAATATGCAGAAAAAGCTTTTAAAAAGATTATTGAGAAATATACCCCATCCTTAGGCAAGGATTCAAAATTAAGGTTTATTATTAAAAAAGGAAAAATATTCAAGGAAGTAGTAAATCAGGCACAATCTTATAAAGACTCGATAGTCACAGCATCAACACATGGAGCATCAGGCTTTGAAGAGTTTTTTATTGGCAGCAATGCGTATAAAATTATCTCTGCTACCGACAGGCCTGTTATTACTATCCGAAAAGGAAACTGCCCGAAAGAGTTGAAAAAAATAGTTATGCCTATTGATACAGGAGATGATACCAGGCAAAAAGTGCCATTTACCACCGAACTTGCTCAATTGCTGCAAGCCAAAGTACATGTTATCGCCGTAAATAATGTGAATGATGACAAAACCATAAACAAACTTCAGGCTTATATAACCCAGGTAGCAGGATTTATGAAAGGAAAAGTTGAATACGAGACCGAGGAACTTTATGGAGACAACGTTGCTGATATGGTTGTTAATTATTCAAAAGGGATAAAGGCAGATTTAATTTCTATTATGACTGAACAAGCTTCAGGCATAGATTTAATACTTGGAAATACAGCACACCAGGTAATAAATAAATCGGATATACCTGTATTAAGTTTAACACCAAGAGAAATTAGAATTTCTGGGGGTACATTCAGTACTTTTGGAGGCTAATTTGTGTTTGCCCACTAAACCTGTTTTATACTATACTCACAAAAAAATGATTATTTGATCCTGAAAATTCTAGAATACTTCATTTTTGTCATCATCTTCTTTTTGAGTGACAGTACTCCTCCCCTTTTCTGCTCTAAAAAGCCTTTTCTGGAAAAATAAAATTGCAATAACCCCTATTGAAATGGAAGAATCGGCAATATTAAAAATAGGACGGAAAAAGATAAAATGCTCACCTTTCATTACGGGAAACCATTCTGGAAATCTGCCTTCAATAATAGGAAAATATAACATGTCTACAACACAACCTTTAAACAAACCCGCGTATCCTGAAAAATCGAGATTTGCAACTCCACTATAACTGATCCATTCACCAAGAGCCGGGTCATAAATTGTTCCTTTATCAAATAAAAACCCGTAAAAAGTGCTGTCAATCAAATTTCCGATAGCACCTGCAAGAATTAAAGACAAACAGACAATTAATCCAGAATGGGCTTTATCCATGAGAAGTGAACGAAGATACCATATAATACCTCCTATAGCAATTATCCTAAAAATACTTAAAGCAAACTTACCTAACTTGCCTGGAATATCAATACCAAAAGCCATCCCAGGATTTTCAATTAACCTAAGAACAAACCAGTTCCCTATAACTGGGAAGGATTGTCCGTAAGCCAAATTTGTTTTTATAATGATTTTAAAAACTTGATCGATAACGAGTATCAATGTAACAATTAGAATAGCCTTTTTTGTATTTGACATGGATTTCCTCTTTTTGATTTATTCTTTACAAAGAAAAAATAAAAAATGATTGAAGCCACAACCCCAATCAATTTTTTACTATGCTTTGTTCAGAGAGAGTTAACGTTGTTTTTGCTTTGCATCTATTGATAAAGTAGCATGAGGCACAGCCCTAAGTCGTTCTTTTGAGATTAATTTCCCTGTCTCACGACAAACACCATAGGTTTTGTTCTCAATTCTAACCAATGCAGCTTGTAGGTGTTGAATAAACTTGAGCTGTCTCTGGGCTAACTTGCCTGATTCTTCCTTTGACAACGTTGCTGCACCCTCTTCAAGTACCTTGAAGGTAGGTGAAGTATCTTGTGTGTCATTGCTCTCACTCTGTGTAATGGCACTCTTCAGGAGGTCATAATCTCTCTTTGCCTGTTCAAGCTTATCCAGAATTATTTTTTTAAATTCCTCCAGTTCCTCATCCGAGTATCTTGTCTTATCCGCCATATCAAAAAAATTTATGCATTTAAAAGTAACAAAAAAAATGAATATTGAAACGGTAAATCGTTAAATCTTACTAATTTTTATATAGGTCTTTATACTTTCATCAAGTTCAACAAGTTTCGCTTCTTGGCAATTAATTTGATCAACTATATTAATTTTTTCAGCAAGAGTCTGTAATTCGATGTAATTCTCAAAATTTTTTACTGATTCGTTTATTGTTTCATGCTTTTGAATATCAATTATTATTTTATCGGTAACATCTAACCCACTGTCCTTTCTTTGATTTTGAATCCTGTTAATAAGTTCCCTGGCAATACCTTCCTGCCTGAGAGATTCTGTGGGGGTAATATCCAGTGCAACAGTTAGTTTCCCCTCAGTAGCTACTAACCAACCCGGAATATCTTCAGAAGTAACTTCCACATCAGGTAACTGAAGATCTATTTTTTCATTTACGCATTCGATCAGATAGTGCCCTTCCTTTTCAAATTTATTTATGTCATTTTGTGTGAGTGACCCTATTTTAGAAGCAATATCTTTCATCTGCTTCCCATATTGGGGCCCCAATTTTTTAAAGTTTGGTTTTATCTTTTTTACAAGTAAATTGGAAGTATCTTTTAAAAATTCAACTTCTTTAACATTTACTTCCGAAAGAATGAGATTCTGTACAGCCCGAAATTGCTTTTCGAAATCATTGTCAAGAATTGGCACCATAATTTTTTGTAAAGGCTGACGAACTTTTATGTTTACTTTTCTTCGTAACCCAAGAATCATGGATGAAACTTTCTGGGCAATATTCATTCTTTCTTCCAGCTGTTTGTCAATAAACTCTCTATTCCATTCAGGAAATTTAACCAGGTGAACCGATTCCTCGCTGTCTTTCCCTGTTACAGTGTTTAAATCTCTATAAAGTTTATCCATATAAAAGGGTGCAATGGGGGCAGCCAATTTAGCAACTGTTATTAAACAAGAATAAAGTGTTTGGTAGGCAGAAATCTTATCTTGGGAATACTCACCTCCCCAATATCTTTTCCGGTTTAGCCTGACATACCAGTTACTAAGATTTTCCATAACAAATTCCTGGATTGCCCTTCCTGCCTTGCTTAGTTCAAGGTTTTCATAATATTCTCCAACTTCCTTTTTTAGCGAACTAAGTAACGAGATTATCCATCGGTCGATTTCAGGTCTTTGATCTACCGGAACCTCTTCGTCCTTATAAGTAAACCCATCAACATTAGCATAAAGGGCAAAAAATGAATAGGTGTTATAGAGAGTGCCAAAAAATTTACGCCGTACTTCTTCAACGCCATCAATATCGAATTTGAGGTTATCCCAGGGTTGGGCATTGGTAATCATGTACCACCGTAGTGGATCGGAACCATATTTTTCAATAGTTTCAAAAGGATCAACAGCATTACCTAACCGCTTTGACATTTTATTGCCATTTTTATCAAGTACAAGACCATTGCTTATAATACTCTTATAAGCTACCGAATCAGAAATCATTGTGGCAATGGCATGCATGGTAAAAAACCATCCCCTGGTTTGATCAACTCCTTCGGCGATAAAATCTGCCGGAAATTTTTGATGAAATTCCTGTTTGCTTATGGAAAACGGGTAATGAAACTGAGCATAGGGCATAGCACCTGAATCGAACCAAACATCAATCAGGTCCTCTTCCCTGTACATGGGTTTCCCCGAATCAGAAACCAAAACAACATGGTGCTTTTTTGTTATAGCATCTTTGTCAAAAGTACTTTTATGTAAGTCAATTTTTTTATAATTCTCATCTGAGTAGTCATTAACAACAAATCCGGCTTTGATAAACGGGTTTTCTTCCATTATACCGGCATGTACAGCTTTTTCGATTTCGCTATTTAGTTCTTTAACAGATCCTATGCATTTTTCTTCTGTTCCATCTTCTGTTCTCCAAATAGGGAGCGGGGTTCCCCAATATCTTGAACGGGACAGGTTCCAGTCCATAAGGTTTTCAAGCCATTTCCCAAATCTTCCTGTCCCTGTTGATCCTGGTTTCCAGGTTATTGTATTATTTAGCTCTATGAGCCTGTCTTTTAAAGCAGTGGTTTTAATAAACCATGAATCGAGTGGATAGTAAAGTACAGGTTTATCGGTTCTCCAGCAGTGTGGATAATTGTGTACATGTTTCTCGATCCGGAAAGCTTTACCTGCTTTTTTTAAGTAAACT
>CAZWGG010000509.1:0-4450 GCA_964633305.1 uncultured Bacteroidales bacterium | reverse complement strand
GTCCCCAACTGATATATGTAAGCAAAGTAACCATAATTGTTATTTGAACTCTTTTCTTCACTCTATTTCAACTGTTGGTGTTATTCTCCCTGTTTCTTTATGACGATATATCCCCCGGTGTCTGTCTTGCTAATCTTGCTATTTGTTATATATTCAATTGCTTCAATTGCCTTTTCTAAAGGAGTTTTTGAAGGAATTTCAATAGTAACCGGTATGATTTCTAATGCAGAATCGTCAATAAGAAACTTGGTGTTGTAGAATTTTGAAAGATCAATAGCCGCCTTCTCTAAAGGGGTATTATTAAAATTCAGTTTTCCTGTTTTCCAGGCCATGAAGTTTAAATCCTCATTTTTTTCTTTTCGTATAGAATTTGTTTTTTTCTGTAAAACCCCTCTTTCTCCAATTATCAGTTCAACAGATTCCTCCTTTTTGGCTTTTTCTTTAGCAAAAGCCACTTTCCCCTCGGCTACTGTAACTATAACCTCTTCCTCACCAGGTAAAGCCCTTACATTAAATGCTGTGCCAAGAACTGTAGTTACTGTGTGCTGTGCTTTAATGATAAATGGTTTTTGGGGATCCTTAAAAACCTCAAAATAAGCTTCACCCACAAGCTTCACCTGCCTGTATTTTTTTTTGAATTTTCGTGGAAAGGTAAGATTACTCTCGCGGTTTAGGGTTACCTTAGTCCCATCAGGTAATTCAATTTCACGAAATACCGTATCTGTTTGTACTTCTGATATCTTCTTATTATTGTTATGCCCGTACCATACCGTTAATAGTACTAGTAATACAGCTGCTACTCTAACCAGCAAATAAGAAATATTTCTCTTTTTACCGGGTATTTGAATTGCTTTTTCAGCCCGGTCAATTTTTTGATTAACCTGTTTAATAGCATCTGACACACTTGGATTAAATCCTGATGAAGTATCTGAATTGTTCCATATTTTTGCAAATTCCAAAAATACTCTTTCATTCCCAGGATTATCTTTCTTCCACTTCTCTATTTGATCCTGTTCACTTTCTGAACATCCCCCGGCAAAATATTTAGCTAATAATTTATATAGTACCTGATCATTCATTTTTATCGTTTTGTATACATGACATTTTATCCTTTTATCACCCCTAAAGACATATCACTTTTCTTATTCAATTAATTGTGCCAGGACTGGTTTCAGCATTTCACGAAGTTTTTTAAAAGCAATCCCCATTTGATTTTCAACTGTTTTTTTCGAGATTTCCAGGTATTCTGAAATTTCTTCATACGTAAGTCCGTCATTTTTGCTCAACATGAAAATCTCGCGGCATTTTACAGGAAGTTGTTCAACAGCTTTTTTTACAAAATTCTTAAATCCTGTCTTGTTAAGTTTTTGATCATTATCGGTTTCTTTTTCAATATAATGTGCAAATCCTGCTTCATATCCCTTTCGTATATTGATTTTTTTTAGCTCATTAAGTGCATGGTTACGGACTGCCGTATACAGGTAAGAAATAACCGAAGAGGTTATTTCCAGCGAATCTCTTTGACACCATATTTTTACAAAAGTATTTTGAACCGCTTCTTCTGCAATTTCGCCCGATTTAGTAAATGAAAAGGCAAAACGACAAAGCCTTGTATAATGTTTTTGAAAAAGGGTGTCAAAGGCAGATTTATTCCCCTGCCTTATTTGCAAAAAAAGTATTTTATCATCGTTAGCTGTCACTAAAACAAATTTAAAAATTTCGTTTAATTTGAAAGAATGACATATGAAAAATTATTAACCCCTAAATTTTGTATTTTCCCCCCAAAAATGTGCAATAGTTATTAATGAATATTCATGTAATTTTAAACACCAAGATACAAACCGATATTGAACAGCACGTTGATCCTTATAGAACAATCTGGGGTAATGATAATCCTATGAAACATATTTGCTTATGCTCACGATACACATTAAAACATGTAGCGCAAAAACATACACCGAATGGATGCATTTTTACGGTATAATGTGGATTTGGGAATGTGAAAAGTGCAAAAAAAGGGTTGTCCCTGTCAAAATTAATCTTAGTAATGTCCCAACCGGGTTATATTCTGTTCAAATAGTTTTTGGAAACAAAACAAGTTATGAAAAATTAAGTTGTATTTTTCAACGATCCATTTTATAAAAAAAGACTATTAATCAATTGATTAATAGTCTTTTTTTATAATGTCAAGTGGGGCTAAAAAACTCAAGACAATTTCATTGATATCCCACATTTTTTGAAAAAATAATATTAATTTAGATATAAGTCTAATGTAATTATTTTATAATATTAAAAATCAATTATTTATGAAAAGAAATACAATACTTTTATTTGCTGTTATGGGATTCATATCACTAAACAGCCTTGGACAACGTACATGTGGATCGTATGAAGTTTTCTTAGATCATTTTAAAAAAGATGCCCGCTTTAGAGAAAAAGTCGCTAAAATCGAAGAACACTACCGCTCTGTTCAGTCATCACCTTTCAAAGCAGTTACAGGTACTGTTACCATTCCCGTGCATGTAATTGTAGTTTATTCAAATTCTTCACAAAACATCAGCGATGCACAAATTCAATCGCAGATATCGGTGTTAAATGAAGATTACAGGAAATTAAATTCGGACTGGCCCTCCACTCCTGCCGAGTTTTATAGCCTGGTAACCGATGCCGAAATCGAATTCACGCTTCAAGGTATTGAACGCCATTCAAACTCGCGCTCATCCTGGGGAACAAACGATCTTGTAAAGGCAACCTATCCTCCCTATTCACCTAATACGCATTTGAACATTTGGGTATGCAACATTGGAGATTACCTGGGTTATGCCCAATTCCCAGGAGGAAATCCGGCTACAGATGGCGTAGTAATATCTCCCCAGTATTTTGGTAGTAGTGATTATGGAACCTCCTTTTACCTTTCACCTCCATTTGATAAAGGACGCACAGCAACTCACGAGATTGGGCACTGGCTTAACCTCAGACATATATGGGGAGATGGGCCTTGTGGGGTGACAGACCATGTTGACGATACCCCTGACGCTGCCGAAGCAAATTTCTATTGCCCCAGCCATCCTCATCCTAGCTGTAATAGCAATGATATGTTTATGAATTACATGGATTATGTAGACGATGCATGTATGCATATGTTTTCAAATGGCCAGAAAACAAGGATGAGGGCTTTGTTTGAACCAGGCGGTACACGAGAACCATTTGCAAACGATGGCAATATGACCTGTACTGCAAATGCTTGTGATGGTGATATAACCCTGAGTCTTAAATTCGACAATTATCCCGAGGAAACCAGTTGGACATTAATTGATGAAAACGGTACAGTAATAGATGAAGGAATGGGATATACCCAGGCCGGACAAACCATCACCATTAACTGGAGTTTAAGTCAAGGTACTTATAGATTTTCCATATACGATTCATATGGTGATGGAATATGTTGCTCAACTGGGAACGGATCATATTCACTTACCGATGGATGTAACTCAACAATTCAGTCTGGAGGAAGCTTTTTTATATCTGAAGGAATTACTTTCTGTGTTCCTGATGGAGGTAGTTTAAACATCCCTCCCGTGGCTAATGCAAACGGCCCTTATTCAGGTACGGTAAATCAACCGGTAAGTTTTAGTAGCAATGGGTCAACTGATAGTGACGGAACCATAGTTAGTTATTTATGGAGTTTTGGGGATGGATCTACAAGTACCCAGCCTAATCCAACACATACTTATACAAATACAGATAATTATACTGTCTCTCTTACTGTAACGGATAATGATGGAGACTCTGATACTGATGTAACCTCTACAACAGTCACAGATAATAATTCAGGAGAAACAGAACTTTCATATGATACATTTGAAAGTGGATGGGGCAACTGGACTGATGGAGGAAGCGATTGTATGTATTATTCCGGCGGGACAAGAGCGTATGAAGGAAATGCTGCTATTAATATCCAGGATAATTCGGGTGTATCATCTTCTTTTTACCTGACAAACGGAATTGACGTCCATACTCCTGGCTATACACAAATAGAAGTAGAATTTTACTTTTATGCTTATAGCATGGAGAATGGAGAAGATTTCTGGTTACAATACTATGATGGTTCATCATGGATTACAGTAGCTGATTTTGTAAGGGGGACCGATTTTGATAACAACACTTTTTATGCTGTTAATGTAACCATTTCAGAATTAGATTTAACGTTTCCAACAGATATGCGAATCCGCTTTATGTGTGATGCTTCAGGTAATTATGATGATGTATATATTGATAATGTGAAAATCTCAGCATCAACTACTAGTGCAGCCCGAATTGAAAAAAAGACAACAATACGGCAAATTGGTGCTGAAATGCGCTCTGAATTGGGTACAGAAATATCTGAAAATCTTAAAGTATACCCAAATCCTGCAACAAATGAACTCATTATTAAAATAGCTGTTGAAGA
>CAZWGG010000508.1:0-4454 GCA_964633305.1 uncultured Bacteroidales bacterium | reverse complement strand
TTTGATTCCGTTGTAATAATGTGCTTTTGTGCTTCAGCCCACAATTCCATCTTCTTTTTTTCTTCTATTGCAAGCTTATTTACAAGCTTATTGGTATACAATAGTGAACTAATACCAATTAATATAGCAGCAAGTAACAGTAAAAACTTCCACTTTAATTTTTGGGTATAAAAATTCAATTTTGCAAATTTTAATAAATTATTCGTCGGTTGTATCCTTTATTAATGTATTGTCTTCATCATCCCATTCAATGATGAATTGTGGCTGTTTTTCACGTTTTTTTTCTTCTTTTCTTTCAAATATAGAATCTCTCCCTCCAACTCCATTATCCTGATCAATGATAAATTTTTTATTTTGATTATCATATGTTTTTTGTGTGTTTTTTTTACGAATTTGAGGATTAAAGATTTCTTTTAAGCTTTCTCCTTCCTTAGCCATATTTGTCTTGAATTTTTCTAATGCTTTTCCCCGGTCAATAGAATATTTATATTCATTCCCTTTCCCTATTATTTTAATGGGTATATTTATCCTGCCGAGTCCGTCATCTTCAACAATCCCGAATTCCTCCACTTCTTTTCTTTTTTTCTCTGCTTTTCTTGCAAGCAACTCGGAAAGTTCCACCTGTATTCTATAATCATAGTTATTATCAAATGTATGAATGCCTGACCCTTTTATGTTAAAAGCAGAAGAATTTATATCCATTTCAGGAATTGTAACCATCCTGTTTTTTATAACAATATTATTTTTCAATGTTTGGAAACTAATGTTTTTTAGCTCTTCTACTGCAATGAATTTTGAAAGTCCCATCATTGGAGCATAATCAATAAGTTCGCCATTTCTAATATCTAAATCAGCATTTGCAAAAACACTTTCTCCAATTAATTTCAACGTGTCATCCCATTGAGCAGTAAAGTCAATTGTTCCTGATATATCTCCTTTTATATTCTTATCAAGTATAACGTCCTGCCCAAAATTATTAAATGAATAAAACATCTTTTGAATGTCTATATCCCTAAGTTCTGATTTACAATTTATTGCCAATTTATTGCCGGTTACTTGTTGAATGCTTGCGTTGCCAGCAATATGTCCGTTTACAGAATTAAGATGAAAAGAACTGAAAGTATATGTTCTGGAATAGTAATTTACTTCCCCGGTAACATCAGTTGCCGAGAATTTCCCATAGGTAAGTGCTCCAATTGAAAATTGAGAATTTAATGAAATCCTGTCTGAAAACAAAAAATTTTCTTTTTTGTCTTTCTCATTGATACCCTTGTTAATTATTGAATTGAAATTCAGATTATGCATCTGTATACGTCCATCAATATGTACATTTCCTTTTTTAAAAAGATATTCAGGCAGGTTTTCCATGGTATAGGATATTTTAAAATCATTGCCCATGAATAATCCGGTAACTTCTTTAAACGAAATGGGAGAGTCTAATCCCAAGGTCCCATTTATGTTTTGAAATTCATAAGCTGAACCCATAAATTTAAAAGAAAAATCATCCAGCAGGATAGTCCCATGCCTGTCTAAGGCAATTATTTCCTCCTTTCTTATCTTTTTCAAAGATGATAATTTTCCTTTAAGGGTAATATCTGATTTTATTGAACCTGAAAATAGCTGAAACGTGTCAATATCTAAAAACTTAATGAACTCTGCTCCAACAATATCCGATTTTACGGATAATTCAATATCAGGAGCTTTAAAATTCTTTATTTTAAGATATCCGCTAAATTCACTTTTCCCCTGGTTTGCATTATACTTATCAATCTGCAAAACCGATGTAGCTGCATGGTTAAGTGCCCCGTTTGAATAATTTCCTTTCAGAGATAACCCGGTTATTTTTTTCTGGTTTTTAAGGAATGTAATAGATGCCTTTTTTACATAGTATTGTAGATCAATATGTGGTTTTGTTTTTTTATCAATTGCCCCGGTAATTCTACCATTTATGTCGGCAGTTCCTGTAACTGAATATTTTTGTTTAAAATCTTTTAAAAAACCAGGAGAAACTTCAATTAAGTCTGAAAGGTTTACCTTACTTAAAGATATGTTGAGGTTAAGAAAAGTCTTATCTTGTTTTTTAATATCTCCTTTTAACAACATTTTGAATTTTCCAGATGCCACTGTACACTTATTAAATTGATAATGATCCTTTTTAACAAGTAAATCTATATCTACATTAAAATCTTTATTACTCAAGTCGAAATTTTTCCCAATACTAAGTTTATTAATAAACAGGTTGCCCTTCCCTATAAAATAACTAGATGTTTCATTAAAATTGGCCTTTAATTTCATTTTTTTCGATCGTGATTCAATTGCCAGGTTACTTGATAAATCAATCAATTTAATAGAAATGTTGTTTAAAGAAATGTCGGGAAGACTAAAATTGAATTCCGATTTAGTATCTTGTTTTCCTCTTTCCCAAACTGAGAAATTATTTTTACCCTTATGATCCATTAATAGAATAAGTTCTCCATTTGCGATTTTTACGTTCTTAAGAATATATTCCCCCCGAATAATGCCTGGAAGGCTAAATTCAAAAAAAACACTTTTCGCAGAAAGTAATGTGTCTGTATTTATATAGCCAAAATCGTATGCTGAAAAGCCCATGCCCGATTTGGCAACAATATCGGTTAATTCAACCGAAGCTTTTGGAAACTTTTTGAATATGGAAAAATTAATTTTATTTACTTCAACTTCTGTTATCAAATGCTTATCAAGATATTTTTTTAAATAGTTGATAACAGCATCTTCATAAATGGTTGAAAAAATAACCCCAATTAATAAGCAGAATAAAAGAAAAGATATAAATATGATTAAAACTCGTCTAAATATTCTCATCCCATATCATTTGAAAATTGTCACAATATTAGTAAAATGAAACGTCCATAATAAAATAATTATGATTTTAACACACACGAGCATGATTACTCGCTAACGCTTCGTGAGATCGCTACGCTAAGTTATTTTATCATGGTAAGTTCCATCTGACCATTAAAAATAAAAAATATAAACAGATGAAACATCCATGCACTGACCTTCACAACAAGGACATGAACAAAACATGAATGTTTCATCATTTATCCAACCATTTTCTAAATTCCCGAGCACGCAAGTTACTTACAAAAATTTCTTCATTAGGTGCAGGACTTAACTCAAGCTTTATCCGGCTTTTAGATAATATGAATATGTTTGTTATCGCATTGTAATTCACCAAATACTGCCTGTTGATACGAAAAAAAACATCCGGATTGGTAATGAATTCAAGACTATCGAGTGAAAAGTCAACCGGGTAATTTTTGCCTTTATTCGAACATAAAAAAGTGCTTTTTTCTAAGGAATAGAAATAGGCAATATCTTGTGATTCAACCGATTTAATTTTGTTTCCTATATTTATTATAAACCTGGATTTATAACTTGATTTTTTATTTTCAATACTATGTAACAATTCATTTATGTTAAATTGAAGTTTCCCGCGCATTGACTTGAATTTGTTAATAGCCCTTACCAAATGGCTTTTATTTATTGGTTTTAAAAGGTAATCAATGCTGTTCAGCTCAAAGGCTTTAATGGCGTATTCATCAAAAGCTGTAGTGAAAATTATAAAACTGTCAATTTTTATTTTTTTAAAAATTTCAAAACATAACCCGTCGGCTAATTGTATATCGAGAAATATTAAATTAGGATAAGGATGTTGCTGAAGCCATTTAACCGAAGATTTGATGCTGTCGAGTTTTGCTTCAACAAATATATCTTGGGCAATTTCCGATATTAATTTCTGCAGACGGAGAGCTGCAGGTATTTCATCTTCAATGATAATGGTTTTTATCATAAATTTGCCAATAATAAAGGAACCGTTACTTCAAATTTACTACTAGTTTCTCTAATTTTTACTTCACTGGTCGTAAAAAACCTGTATCTTTCGCGTATGTTGCTAAGCCCTTGACCCGTTGAGTCATTCTCGTTTTTTCGCTGTAAGTCGTTCTCAACTATAATGTTTGTATGTTCAACTTTTACAAATATGGTTAAAGGTTTTTCAATTGACACTATATTATGCTTAATACAATTTTCTATTAAAATTTGTAATACTAAAGGAGGTATGGAATAATGATAATATTTTTCAGGAATATCAAGGCTTACAATTAAGTTTTCACCAAACCTGATTTTCAAAATATGAATATATTTTTTAAGCATTTGCAATTCTTCGCGAACAAGAACAATTTCCCTGGTACTCCCTTTTAAAATATACCTTAGAAAATCAGAAAGATTTTGAATATACTCAATGGCCTTCTCATTATCACCAACAAGTGATATAAGGCTATTTAAACTATTAAACAAAAAATGAGGATTGATTTGTGACTTTAATACTTCATATTTGGCTTCAAGGTTATCTTTCTCAAGTCTTACAGATTTTGAAAAATTATATTCCCATTGCCTGTAGAAGAATATAGCTT
>CAZWGG010000507.1:0-4456 GCA_964633305.1 uncultured Bacteroidales bacterium | reverse complement strand
GTATTCCAGTTAGCACCATCATTAGTACTTGATTCAACAACCAAAGTACCCATTGTACTTCCATACATGTGGTATGAGAAGGTTAGTTCAGGGTCGGTTAAGGAGCTAAGATCAAAGCAGGGTGTATAAATGACTGCACTTTTATTTGGATATCCTGTCCCACTTGAAGAAGCTTCAATATATAAGTAGTAGGAACCATCGGCACCTGTTGATGGACCTGTATTGCCAGATGGTGTTCCTCCGGAATCCCTTAGCCAGTCCCCATCATCGGTAGTTTCTTCTTGTACCCAATCACCTATACCGCTTTCAAAGCTTTGGTTGTATGGAAATGTTGAAATAGTGGTACTACATAAACTCGCACCACCGTCAAAAGGTTGTGCAGTATATATCCCCCTTCCATGTGTTGCAACTAAAACTGTTCCATCGCTTTCCCTGTACTGGAGCATGTCGCACCTCACATTGGCAAGCCCTGTATTGGTAACCCCCCAGTCCGGGGAAGATGTATTTACATCGTCGGCAGACCAAACACCCAGTTCAGTGGCCAGCAATACCTCATTGGTATTGTTGGGGTTATAAAGTGCCCAGCGAATTGGAATATCAGGAAGGTTTCCTTCCCTGTTTGCCCAGGAACTCCCACCATCCCTGGTTTCCCAAACAGAAGTAACACCATAGTTGGAGTAGGTGATAATAAGCTGGTTGTCACTGGAGCCAATATCGATACTTGAAATATATGCATTGCCGGGTAAAGAAGCAGTACCAATCTCGGTTACCGCTGGGCTGCTGCCATGTGCATTATCTACCCTGAAAACACTAGAACCACCCGTGCTACTGTATGTACCTGTTGCCAGGAAAATACGGTTATCTGTATAAGGGGAAACTTTAACTGCCGATACCATGTATCCTTCTAAATTTACACTTACAGGTTCAGCGACAATATTGGCAGGATCAGCATCCATTATGTTGGTAATGCGTACAAACTCATCCTCCATCCCGGTTGCATAAAGAATTTTTGCATTATCATCATAATCTGATGGGTTTATAAAACGTCCGTAACTAGGTACACGAAGAATATCAATAAAGTTAGCCCCTCCGTCAATTGATCTGAAATAGCTATTATAAACATACGATGTTATCTGGTAGTTACTATTTAACTGATCGATATGGCAGAATGCCCCATCGCCCCCGGTTGCTTCAGAGGTGGAATTCATGCCTACACTTGTAAATTTCTGGGTACCGTTGTCTTGCGTTCCACCTAACATGTAATTGCCACCATTGTTGTTTGCCTGATCGGCCGCATAAAATTGGGTTACATTGTAACCATTATTTCTTGCAACAATCGACGGGCTTGAAGCGCTGCCCACATCCGTTGAATAGTATACACCCCCGTCATTACCAAAAACGGCTACATTACTATTTACCGGGCTAAACTGTATGGCATGTTGATCGACATGCATATAGGTGTTACATTCGCTGTAAGAACTGGATATCAATTCCCAACTACTACCGCCATCAACCGATTTAAGAAGATCTATTCCCCCGAGTAACACAATATCAGGATTGTTTGGGTGCACTGCTATAATAAGATCATACCAGGCCTGGCCCCTGGTAAAGTCCAATGCGCCAGTTACGCATGTAGGGTATGTGTAAAGCGGGATTGTCACATCTGACCAGTTTGAACCGCCATCAGTGGATTTTTTAAACCAACGAACAATCTCCGGAAATGAACTATATGAAGCAATTGCATAAATAGTGTTTGGGTTGGAAGGCGCAATGGCCAATTCAATTCTTCCACCATCAACTGCCGGGGTTATATCGGTCCATGAAACACCATCGTTAGTAGATTTTATAACACTGCCTGTTGAAAAAATGCCCCTGCTTGCATAAATATAACCATTTGAAGCTACTTCAACATCTGCAAACCTCCCTGAGTAAACCGAACTCCAACTGTCACCGCCATTTGTAGACCGATATAAACCCGCCCGGGTTGCGGCCAAAACAGTGCCGGGAGAAGTGACCACCACTTTTTGTACATAATAAAAGTTGCTGTTGCTGGTGCTGCTAAGTTGGTTCCAACTGGTTCCCCCATTAGTTGTTTTCCAGATTCCGGCTCCCTGTACTGCATCTGAATTATAAAATCCTTCTCCTGTACCTACATAAAATACTTGAGGATTTGATGGATCATATGTAATTGAACCTATAGCAAGGTTAGCCCAAAAGTCATCTACATTTTGCCATTGAGAACTACTTGAAGTAATGTTATTGTTGTACCATAATCCTCCGGCCACTCCTCCAGCCCAAACTTTAGAGCCGGTAGCATCATTCGGGTCAAACATAAGGGCACGGGTCCGTCCACCAATATTATTGGGACCTCTTTCAGCCCAGTTTACACCGCTTATGGCTGCTTTAAACTTATTCCAATCTCTTTTCATTTTTGTAAAAGTCCGAAGCGTTTTTGAAACCGGAACCAAATTGGTTGCCGGGTCTCTAGTCATCTCATAGTTATGAAGCACAGCCAGATCAGGACGGTCGTATTTCGGCACCGATTCAATGTCGCTTGCCGAAGCATCTTTGTACTTTTCATATTGCTCTTGCAGGGTAAGGTAACCTGAAGAAGGTTCTTTCAATTTACCTTTTAGAAAGGCAATTGTTACAACAAATGCTGCGCTAACCGCAACATACAAAAAAATTTTCTTAAATGGAGTAAAATTTTTCATGGCTAAAATTTATTAGTTAATAAAAATCACTGGAAAATGATATATAGGTATATAAATTCTAATTCTAATTTTAATTTAATACATCTCAATTTATAACCCTATAAAAAATCGAATATTGGCTATAACATTTGTCACATTGGTAATGTGTTCAAAAAATCATAAACTGATTGTATATTCAAGAAAATGAGAGCAATAAGAATGAGAAAAGGTTATTTTTGGGAGTTGAAAATATTATAATTCAGCCGGTCTGGAGGGGCTCGAACCCTCGACCCCATGATTAAGAGTCACGTGCTCTGCCAACTGAGCTACAGACCGGTTTTGAGGGCACAAATGTAATAAATATTCCTGAATTGCCCAGGATTTGTACATATTGATTTCACATTATTTTAGATATTCGGCCTGTAAAGTTCCTTTTACTTGCAGGAATTATTATAAAGGCATTGTTAGTATAGCATCTTTATGAACAAATAAGATTAATCTTTCCCAATAATATTGTTTAATATTGTAACCAATTCATCTTTCTTTATAGGCTTTGAAATATAGCCATGGCAACCGGCTTTTATGTACTTTTCTCTTTCATTTGCTATTATATAGGCTGTTTGAGCAATTACTTTTGTATTAATACCTAAACGAATAATTTCTTTTATACATTCATCCACGGAATTTTCCCGCATATTTACATCAAGTAAAATTAAATCGGGAGTTATTTTTTTAAGGATATTCATTAATGTTACTCCATTTTCAGCATGAATGATCTCGGCCTGAAAATCTGCAATAAGCTCAACAACAGACAAATAAGAATCTTTATCATCTGCTATTATAATTTTTTTACCTTTCAAATCCAGCCCGGATTTATCTTGTTTTTTTTCATGTACCAGTTCCTCTTTTACAGGTTGGAAAGGAATAGTAAAGAAGAAAGTCGACCCATTTCCTACCTCAGATGTAAACCAAATTTCTCCTCCTAAAAGCGAAACTAAACCTTTTGAAATACTTAATCCCAAACCAAAACCTTTATTATAACCTTTTTCTTCTATTTGCCGAAAACATTTAAACATCAAATCAGATTTATCTTTAGGAATCCCAATACCAGGGTCTTTTACATAAAATTCAAGTACTTCTTTTTTATTTCTTATTTTTTTTGAAATACCTATTTCAATTTTTCCTTTAATCGTATATTTAATAGCATTGCAAATAAGATTATCTAAAATTTGTCGCAAACGGTTAGGGTCCGTCAGAATATTGCAATTTTCATAATTTTTAGATATATTCAAAACCAGGTTAACATTGGGTTTGTTCATATAAGAATTACTATGTTTATGAGATGTAACAACGTGATTTAATAAAAAAAATATGTCGCATTTAACAAGATTTACCGAAAGTTGGTTTGCTTCTATTTTAGATATATCAATAATATCATTTATTAGCTGTAATAATCTTTCACTGGAGTTATTAATTATCTCGATGAACTTATTCTTCTTATTGGCATCCAATCTGTCACTGGCTAATAATTCTGAAAACCCTAATATACCATTCAGGGGAGTTCTAATCTCATGACTCATGTTAGATAAAAAGGCTGATTTAAGCTGGTCGCTTTCTTCTGACTTTTTTTTAGCCTTGATTAATTCTTTGTTTTTATTCTTGAGTTCAATTTCTGTTTCTTTCTTTTCCGTAATATCCTGCCCTATACAATAAAAAGAACCATTATCAGTGGATGTAATCTTCCATGATATATAAAAGATTTT
>CAZWGG010000506.1:0-4458 GCA_964633305.1 uncultured Bacteroidales bacterium | reverse complement strand
ATACTGTATAACATTGTCACCTGCATCAAGTAAAACGGTATCGTTAGGGCAAAATTTTAATGTATCGGGCAAATTAATTTCTGGGTTTTTAATGAAATGAACGGCAATAATATCTTCGGAATAACAACCCGAATTATGTATGAGTTTTGCAACATATATGGTATCCTTACTGGCAATTAACGTTTGACCGGTAGTATTATCAATTTCCCACATTACAGTATAATCGGGGCCATGATCTCCTGCATCAAGGATTGCTGTAGTTCCTTCACAAATTTCTTTGTCGGGCCCAAGGTTCAAAATATCAATTTCTTTTTTAAGACATGAATCAAGTATTTCATTAGTAATAAGTATATTGCCTGTATCGCTTTTAGTGCAAATCAAATTGTTACCAAAATCATTTATAATAGTAAGCACCGGAAAATAGACAGCCCCTTGTTTATAGCTATGAATAGGATTTATATCATCTGAATATTCATTATCACCAAAATTCCACAAATATGATACGGTTCCGTCACCTTCAAAAGAATTATTTATAAATGATACTTCTTCTTCTCTAATCCCTTTATCTTGTACCGTAAAGGAAGGTTCTCCTATTACGAATGTTTTTACCTGGGTAATAAAGGTGTCCAAACACCCAAAATCAGATACCGCAATTAATTGAACATCATGTGAATCCTTGTTTTCAAATGTATATGAGAAATTTAAATCGGAAGCATCGTCATCTATAATCTCTTTATTATCAAATAACCAGCGATATTCAACTAATTCCCCAACATTAATATTTGACTTATTTTCGAGGTTGATCGTGTTGTTAATACAAGTAGTAGCAGAATTAAAATCTGCTGCAGGTTTTGGATGAATATGAATATTATCGGTATATGAATCGATACACCCTTTATCTGATGTAGCCTGAAGTTTTATTATATATTGCCCAAACAGGTCATATTGTTTCGAAGGCCCAGACAAAGCAGATGTTGTACTGTCTCCAAAATCCCATTCATATTCAATAATTGATCCATCAACAATTGATGAGGTATTGACCAGGTTAATCTTTTCATTAATGCATTGATCAGTAACTGTTTCGAACAAAACATTTGGTGTTGGATTAACTGTAATATTTAAGGTGTCAAATGCAGTACAATTATACTTATCAGAAGTCATAACCCAAATGCTGAAATTACCTGGCACATCGGGATTAAACCAAATTCCTTCTGTTGTATCCGGTGTTGACCATGTATAATAATAACCGGCATCACCAGCTGAAATATAAAGGGAATCGCCTAAACACATGGCCGTATCATTCCCCAGGTCAATTTGTGGTAGTTCATCACAATTCTCATCTGTAATAGTCCATGTTTTATCTAAGATATCTGTATTAGAAAGAGTAATCATATTATTTACCGTATCCAGGTTTCCTCCTGCATTATAATACCTGTCTTCACTTTTTGAATAATAAAAGGCCCTGAGATTATTTTCATCAATACCCACACTTGCATAATCAAAATCGTCAAGATATTGCAGGGCAATGGTTGCAGGCTTGTCATCGTGTGAATAAAACTTATAATATTTTTTAACATTGCGTTTTTCTTCAGTAATTGTAGCATGTCCTCTAACAACCTTTATTGTCCCCTGTCTTTTTACTTGAGCACCCAGGCCACCGATGTTTAACAGGCTATCTCCGTTCATACCCATTTTCATAGCAGATATTTCACCGGTACTGGTTTCAAGTGAGCCGGTATCTACCCATACAGAATCATCATATACCTTGCTGGTATTTGTCTCTTTTGTTACATATCCATCATATTGATAATTGTTTTCATCATATAGCTGTATGTCATTTCCTTTCAGGTTGATATTGCCTTGCAGCAGATTAATATCTCCAAATACTTTAATGTTTTGACTCAATTTAATTCCCAAAGGATTATCTACGATCATATTGCTAAAATACATTTTTTCATTCCCTTCAATATATTGTGTTTTTGTACCCCTGAAAAGCACTTTGCCAAAAGGAAGAGTATCAAGAACAGGAATAGAAGAGGTATGGAACAGGTTTGTTACGTTACTAATTAAACTATCGGTAAGGATAATACATCCCTGGTTATGTATATTTCTGTTCTGCAAGTTATTTTCATTCACTATAAGTTTGCCATTAATAAACAGGGTATCGTTGTATATAGAAAGTGCAACACCATTAATTGAAATAAAATTCTGCCCTGCACAATAACTTGCAACTAAAAGGTAGATGAATAAAATGAATACTTTTTTTTTCATGGCTGCCTGTTTTTATTGCTTTTATTTTTTTTGTTTTCATTTATTAAGATCAGACATTGTTTGATATTTTATGATAAAATTTACCGCTACATTTTTAGGGCGGGTTTCGGATGCTACCCGGGGTGTTCCATAGTCACCCTTTGGATCTGTTACATAGTCTCTTGATGTATTTGTTTGTACTGCCTGATGCCAATCAACACCCCCTCTAAAAAGACCACCGCTTTTAGCATAAGTAGAGTATTCTAAATGCTGGTGCCCCTGGAAAGCATCCTCCTGCCTGCTTCCCAGCACTCTTTCGGTGTTAGGGTCGAATTTTCCTGTAACATCCAAGCCCCTCAGGAACTGGCCTCTAAAGTCGGGCACATTAAAATCACGGTTAACAATTATGCTGTTTTTATCATACGTGCCATCCCCATAAATTGTGTCTATAACGTTAAATAATGCCTGAAGATCAAAGCCATTCTGGGTTATATTATATGCTTCACCATCGCATAATAGCCATCCTGGGGGTGCTGTAACCCCGGCATACGCGTTTATTGTCCCAACAGGTACAATAACCCCTTTCCCATCTTGAATTTTTCCATTTGCTTTTATATCACCTTGTATTTTTAAATTCCCATCAATTGCTGAGCTTCCTTTTACTACTAAGCTGTCATTTGTACTTAATTTACCTTGTACATTCAGGTCTCCTGCGATTTCTGAATTTCCTTTTACAGTTAGCTTTTCATGGTTGGGGTGAATGATATCCACGCCCAGGTCATAATCCAGCTTAAATGTGGAACCGATAAGTTTCGCAGGAATGAGTACCACCCACTCTTTAGAATTGAAATACTGGAATTTATTTTCAGTTTTATTGTAAATAATCAACCCGTCTGCAACAGAATGGCTTATCAGGCTGGTATCAGCTATTCGCGGGATCAACAATCCGCGGTCCTCTCCATGTATGTGCAATACTGCACTTGAATCGGGCGTATCGGTATTTATGCCTATTTGGCAATGGCCATTTAATACAAAAATGAAAGACAATGTAATTAACAATCCTTTGAAATATAATTTTTTATGTTCCATTTTTTTTATTTTTTGATTTCGGAAATCTTTCTGTTTTAATATAGACTGATCCTGACTTGATGTTAGTTCCTGTTTTAAAATATGCACGCAATTCATAAGTATATTTGGTTTTGGGTTTTATATTCTTATCCCTGTATTCCTCTTCCCGGATTAATTTTGTTATTGGTTGAAGTACCCCTTTATCTTGTTTCCGGTATACGATAGTGCCCAGGTAATTAGGTTCTTCCTGTATTTTCCATTTAATAATGTTTATTCTTTTTTCTTTTCTGAACCGGATACTGATATAGTTATAAACCTGACCGGGATTTTTAGTTGGATATCTTATGGCATAAGGCTTTGATAATCCCGATTCATTACCAACACTGTCGGTGGCCGATAAATAATACAGGTAATTAGCGCCAGGCTTACCTACCTGGTCAATAAAAAGGGTTTCACCGGCAGGTATGGATTGAGCTGTAATTTTTTCTTTATTTACCATACTGTCCAGATTTTCTTTCCGGTAAATGAAATAGCCTGCCAGGTCGGTTTCCTCATTTGGTATCCATTCAATTTGAACATTGTCGCCTTGTTTTCTAATTTCTTTAATATATGGCCTGCCAGGCGGTGTAACATCAGGCATTTGTGCCGTGACCGGCGGTGTAGGATTGCTTTTATTTAGTGACGAATCGATAGCAACCACTTGGTACACAAAACTATTTTTAATGTTGCTGGGCAGATAATCTGTGTAGCTAGTATCTTTAACAGCCCGGGGAGTAATTAAATGCAGGTGATTTTTTTTCTTTTGATTTGTTGCTTCCCTGTAAATATAATATCCATCAAGGTCGTCTTCTGTGTTGGCATTCCAGTTTAAAATAATACGCCCTGCTTTTGCCTGTATGTTTAAACCGGTAGGCATTTGTGGCGGAATAATATCTTTAACATCGGCAAGTATTTTAAACGACCTTCCTTCGTTACCCAACGAGTCAACAGAGGTTATATAATAATAATAATAACCGAACCTTGGTACGATATCTAAATAAGTTGCCTCGGCCGGGTCCAGTAATTTCGTATTTACCCGTTCATAAAAAGCAGAGTCGTTTTGGCTGCGATATATGTGAAAGCCATCGATTTTCTCTGTTG
>CAZWGG010000505.1:0-4465 GCA_964633305.1 uncultured Bacteroidales bacterium | reverse complement strand
ACGAAAGAAAAAACTTGAAGAACTTACCATTGATTTTGTTCAGCCTGGTGAAATGCAACCTGAGCGCAATCATAACTTTAAAGGAGAACGAACGTCGGTAGGATACTTTAAGGAAAGGGCGAACAGAGAATCGCGAGATGGATGGTTTTCTTTTGATATGAAAATATTGCCCGATAAACCCGTTGCTTTAGTTGTTGAATATTGGGGTGGTTTTCCGGGAGCAAAAAAATTTGATATTCTTGTAAATGATAAAAAAATTGCCACGGAAAATATTTCCAACAAAAAAGATGGTCAATTTATTTATATTCAGTACAATATACCTGAAAAATTATGTGCCAATAAACGCATGGTTACCATTAAATTTTTGGCTCATCCGTATAATATGGCCGGGCCGGTATTTGGTATACAAACAATAAAAAAATAAAAAATTTTAAAAGACTATCTTACAAAATTGCATTGTAAGATAAATTAATCTTTTTTAAAGATAATTTGTTATATTGTAAAAAAATATGAACAAAATTTCGTTCGACTTTCTTTAAATTTTTTAAAATATAATTGTACAGCTTATTATCTTTGGCAAAAGATAATAAACACTGTTTTCAATATTAAAACATAATACATTAAAAACTTAAAAAATGACAGGTTATAATTACTACTTACTTCCTAATAAAAAAACTATAACCTATAACATACTTTTTATTTCATTTCTTTTTTTATTTGTACATTTTACTGTTTTTGGCCAGACAGATACAAATTTCCCTTTTTTAAATCCAAAATTGGGTATTGAAGAACGAGTAACCGACCTGTTAAGCAGGATGACTTTAGAAGAAAAAATTGGACAAATGGTCAATGATGCCCCTGCTATTCCCCGTTTAGGTATTCCTGAATATGACTGGTGGTCTGAAGCTTTACATGGAGTAGCCCGTGCCGGGTTGGCTACAGTTTTTCCACAAGCTATTGGTTTAGGCGCTACTTGGGATGAAGATCTTATATTCAGGGTTTCAACCGCAATATCAGATGAAGCCAGGGCCAAACATCATGAATTTGTTAGAAATGGGAAAAGGCTAAGATACCAGGGACTAACCATTTGGTCTCCTAATATTAACATATTTCGTGACCCGAGATGGGGCCGGGGACAAGAAACTTACGGAGAAGATCCGTTTTTAACAGGTAAATTGGCGGTACAATTCATTAAAGGCTTGCAAGGTAATGATCCTAAGTATTATAAAACCATTGCCACAATAAAGCATTTTGCCGTTCATAGCGGACCAGAACCAGAACGACATTCGTTTAATGCTGTGACCAATGAAAAAGATTTCCGTGAAACCTACTTGCCCCAATTTGAAATGAGCATTAAAGAAGGAAAAGCATATTCGGTAATGTGTGCATATAATCGATACAACGGGGCAGCATGTTGTGGAAGTAATTATTTGTTAAACAAAATTATCAGGGAAGATTGGGGATTTAAAGGCTATATTGTATCCGACTGTGGGGCAATATACGATATTTACTACCACCACAAAATTGTAAAAAAACCTGAAGAAGCAGCGGCTCTTGCGGTAAAGTCAGGATGCGACCTGAATTGTGGAGAAACATATAATCATTTGAAACAAGCCATTGATAATGGCTTGTTAACCGAAAAAGAAATTGATGTAGCTGTTAAAAGATTGTTTACTGCCCGTTTTAAGTTAGGTATGTTTGATCCTTCCGAGATGGTAAAGTACTCGCAAATACCCTATGATGTTTTAGATAGTGAAGAACACAAGGACTTAGCCCTTGAAACAGCCCGTAAATCAATTGTTTTATTAAAAAATGAAAATAATTTGCTACCATTGGATAAAACTAATATAAAAACCATTGCTGTTATTGGTCCTAACGCAGACCAATGGATGATGATGCTGGGAAATTACAATGGTATCCCGTCAAATCCTGTTACTCCATTGCAGGGTATCAAAGAAAAACTAAACTCTACTTCTAACGTTTTATATGCACAGGGGTGTAAATTAGCTGAAGGAATGCCATCGTATAGTATTATCCCTCACGATTATTTATATACAAGTGAAAACGAAAAAGGATTGAAAGCAGAATATTTCGCTAATAAATATTTAACCGGGGAAGTTTTATTTACAAAAATTGACGAGAATATCGATGCCAATTGGCTTGATAAAGCCCCACGTGATGATATGGATGATGACAATTTCGGTGTAAGATGGTCAGGTGAATTAAGACCCGATAGGTCAGGAGAATATTACCTGGGAATTATTAGTACTTGTAGAACAAAACTTTATTTAAACAACAAACTGGTAACCAGCACCAAATACAATTTTAAAGATGAATTTCCAGACCCAAGATTAATGAAATCCCCTCCAATAAAACTGAAAGCCGGAAAAAAATATGAGATAGTTGTTGAAGCTTCGGAATCTTATTCCGATGCCCAGGTACAACTGGTATGGGCCTATCCTAAAGCTGATCTGAAAAAAGAAGCCTTGGAAATAGCAGGAAAAGCCGATGTAGTCGTTATGTGTATGGGTCTTACCCCCAGAATGGAAGGCGAAGAAATGCAATTAAAAATAAAAGGATTCTGTGAAGGAGACAGAACACGTTTGGATTTGCCCGATATACAACAAAAACTTATAAAAGAAATATATGCACTTGGTAAACCTGTTATATTGGTTTTACTAAATGGTAGTGCATTGGCAATTAACTGGGAACAGGAAAATATACCTGCCATAATTGAAGCCTGGTACCCAGGACAAGCAGGAGGACAGGCAATAGCAGATATAATTTTCGGGGATTACAACCCTGGTGGCCGTTTACCTGTTACTTTCTATAAATCGGTAAAGGACCTGCCCCCCTTTAAAGAATACAGGATGAAAAACCAAACATACAGGTACTTCAAAGGTGAGCCTCTTTATCCCTTCGGGTACGGATTGAGTTATACTTCATTTAAATATGATGAACTTAAATTAAATAAAGAATACAATATAGGTGATACGGTAAATGTTTCTGTTACCGTAAAAAATGTCGGTGAACTTGCAGGAGACGAAGTTGTCCAGCTTTATTTATCTCATTGTGATTCTTCTGTTCATGCTCCTATCCGGTCACTTAAAGGATTCAAGAGAATTCATTTGCTTCCTGGAGAAGTTAAAAATGTAACTTTCTCTATCTCAACAGATGCATTTTCAATTATTAATAATAAAAACGAAAAAGTTGCTCTTCCGGGAGAATATGATGTCTTTGCGGGCGGAAGTCAACCGGGGATTAAAACTGATCTGTCTGGTACAAAAATTCTTAAAGCCAGAATAAAATTATTTCAATTGTAAAACTAGAAATTATGAGTAGTTGTAAATTTACCAATACAAAAACATTGCAGGCATTGCTATTCTTTATAAGTATTTTAATTAGTTTAACATTTATTAGCTGTAAAAAAGGTACTTTCAATAGTGGTTTAAAACTAAATGATTCCAGTTATTTTGAAAGTCAGGGGCTTAATATCTTGGTTTTTTGCAACTGGTACAATAACAACTTTAGTGACTCTAAGATGAGCGGCATTGAAATTATTCATCACGAAGTTCGAACAGTAACAAATGGTGATGTCAGGCTCAATCCGACTCCAGAACAGTGGGATAGTATTCCCCATCTTATTGAACGTAAAGTTAATAAAGAGGATAATAGTATTGAAGTTTATTTAAGCTATCCTAGTTATAATTTCAATTATATAATTAAAGTTAAAAAACATAATGATGGAGTTTTATTAGATGTAAACTTAGAAAATCCTCTTCCTAAAGAACTTGAAGGCAAAGCTGGGTTTAACCTTGAATTTTTACCATCGGCATATTTTGAAAAAGGATTTATAATGAATGAAAAACCCGGTGTTTTTCCTCTCTACCCCAGTAGTTCAATGATGTTTAACAAATCAGGTATTGTAGAGCCTGAGCCAATTGCTAAAGGAGAAATACTTGTTTTGGCACCCGAAGATCCTTCACGTCGTATTACGATCAAATCTGAAAAAAATGAACTTCTATTATTTGATGGTCGCAATAAAGCTCAAAACGGTTGGTATGTTGTTAGGAGTAGTATTCCTTCAGGAAAATCAGGAAAAGTTGTAGAATGGTTTCTCAGTGCAAATACTATCCCTAACTGGATACGTCCACCTGTAATTGCCCATTCACAGGTTGGGTATCACCCAAATCAGAAAAAAATAGCGGTTATTGAATTTGATAAAAACGATACTCCTTTAAAAACTGCACGTCTACTAAAAGTAACAGAAGATGGAAAATTTGTCGAAAAATTTGAAGGGAAAATAAAAAAATGGGGAGACTATCTAAGGTATACATATTATACGTTCGATTTTACGCAAGTAAAAGAAACAGGACTTTATGTAATAGATTATGGTAAGATTCGTACAAATCCATTTAAAATTGAAAATTCATGTTAATGTGTACCATACGCCGTTTCAATTGCT
>CAZWGG010000504.1:0-4474 GCA_964633305.1 uncultured Bacteroidales bacterium | reverse complement strand
CAGTTTGGTTTGTAAAAGTATCTTCCTTGTTCCTGCTTTACAACATTAACTCTTTTATGAATTTTAGGGTCGAAATCAATCCAATATTTTTGTTTTTCAAACGGGTAGGTTGGGAGTGATAACCTGTTATAAGCAAAATCGTCTGCAAATATCGAATTCCAATTTATTTCGGCCCCATAACACCATAGTTTACCTAATGTTTGTAAAATTGTTTTATTATCCGGGGCGTCTTCCGAAATATGTCGTAATGAAGATAAAATTAACCTTTCTGAAAAAGGGTCTTTATGACTTTTTGCCAATGTTCCCAATGTCTTACCTGGGCCAACTTCCAGAAGGATAGACTCTGAATGTTCCAGCAATTTTTCAATTGCCGGGGAGAACAATACTGTGTTTCTCAAGTTGTTCACCCAATGTTGCGGATTTATGGCTTCGTCCTCCTTTAACCAGTCTCCTGTTACCGTAGACATTATTGGAATATCTGATTCTTTTAATTCTATTGTTTTGCAAACACCCATAAAATCATCAATAATAGGCTCCATCATGCCGGAGTGAAAAGCATGGGATGTATGTAAATAACTGCATAGTTTTCCATTTTTCTCGATTTGAGTTTTTAATATATCAAGCTCCTTATACGGGCCTGATACTATGGTTAAAAAAGGAGAGTTTACAGCAGCAATTGAAAGTTTTTTATTAAGCAGCGGTTCAACTTTTTTATGGTTAAGCGGGACAGATAGCATACCGCCTTCTTTTACATTGGACATTAATTCACCTCTTTTTGCTACCACTTTCAAAGCATCTTCCAGTGAAATTACACCTCCAATACAGGCTGCTACAAATTCACCAACACTATGGCCAACCATCGCGCAGGGTTGCATACCCCAACTTATCCACAATTTTGCCAGGGAGAATTCTAATGAAAAAATGCAAGGTTGTGCGAATTTGGTAATTTTTAGTTTTTTGTATGCTTCTTCGTTATTTTCAATATCATTAAAAATGATGTTCCGGATATCTTCATGCAAAAAATCGATAAGGATATTTGCACATTGGTCTAAATATTTTTTGAAAACAGGGAAGGCCCTATATAAGTCTTTGCCCATATTAACGTATTGAGAA
The DNA here is from genome assembly GCA_964633305.1 of uncultured Bacteroidales bacterium. Taxonomy (GTDB): domain Bacteria; phylum Bacteroidota; class Bacteroidia; order Bacteroidales; family UBA10428; genus CAZWGG01. The sequence continues at coordinate 3,361 of CAZWGG010000504.1, read as the reverse complement.
CCTTGTCCGGGAAACATGAATACCACAGAATTTTCTTTACTTTCATCTCTATAGGCTACAGAATTTTCACCTAGTAAGTTTATATTTTCAACTATTTCATCTGTATTACTGGCGACAACAAAATTTCTATAATCAAAATGTTGCCTGCCATTACATACGGTAAAAGAAACATCACCCAGATTTTCATTACAGGTTTCAAAATAATCAGAAAATAGGTGATTAAGAATAGTAATGGATTTTTTTGACTTAGCCGAAAATGGGAAGATATAATACCCGTTTTTGGAGTGTTTTTTTTCTATTGCAGGCGCTTCTTCCAATATAAAACAAGCATTGGTCCCTCCAACGCCCTGGGAATTGACCATCGCTCTTCTGGGATAACCGTGGTTATGCCATTCTTTTAGATCTGTATTAACATAAAACGGGCTTTCTTCATATTTAATATGGGGATTTGGAGTGTCAAAATGCAAATTAGCAGGGACAGCCTTATTATATAAGGATAGAACACTTTTTATAAATCCGGCAATTCCGGATGAAATACCAAGGTGCCCTACATTTGTTTTTACAGACCCAATAGGGCATTTTTCTTTATTTTCCTTTAATTTTTTTAATGCTTTTGATATGGCTAAATATTCAATTCTATCCCCTACATCAGTTCCCGTTCCATGAGCTTCGACATACCCAATAGTTTTCGGGTCAATCTTTGAAATTTCGAGACATTTTTTTATCACTGCCGATTGTCCTGGTATGCTGGGGCCCATGAAACTGAGCTTGTTTCCTCCGTCGTTATTAACACTTGAACCTTTTATTACAGCATAGACATGGTCATTATCCTCCAATGCTTTATCAAGCCTTTTTAAGGCAACTAAACCCATTCCACTGCCAAAAATGGTCCCATTCGCCTTTTCATCGAACACCTTACAATGATCGTGAGGCCCTTGCATACCCCCTTCTTCAAAAACATGGCCCCTGATTTGGGGGATACGAATATTAATCCCACCGGTTAAAGCTATATCGCACATACCGGATAAAATATCCTGGCATGCATAATGCAAAACAACCAACGAAGTAGAACAAAAAGACTGCAGGGTAACAGCCGGCCCTTTTAAATGAAGCTTATCGGCAATAACAGTTGTCAAATAGTCTTTTTCATTAAGTGAAAAAGCCCTAATGGCTTCTGACCATTTTTCAAAATGTATTGTTGAGCAGATATTGTCTTTGTAATAATTGTGCATCAATCCCCCAGCATAAATTCCAATTAGTCCTTTGTATCTATCGGGGCAATATCCGGCATCTTCTAATGTTTCCCAGGCGCATTGCAACATTAGGCGGGTCTCCGGATTCATAAGTGATGCCTCGTTTGGGCTGTATCCAAAGAATCTTGCATCGAATTTGTCATAATCTTCGATTATTGGGGCGGCATAAACATAATTGGGATCGTTTAATAAATTTATATCTTCGCCGGCATCTAATAATTCCTGCTTGGTAAACTTTGTAATTGAATTAATTCCATTTTTCAAATTTTCCCAAAATTGTATTTTGTTTGGAGCCCCGGGGAAATGGCATGCTATACCTATTACTGCAATATCTTTCACAATTTGTTTTGTATTTAAGGTTGTTAGAAAAATTAACGAAATTTAATTTTCATGTGTTAAATATTCTTGTACTTCTTTGCCAACAAAGAATAGTCTCATTAGTTCTATTAATGCTTTCCTTGTTTCTTCGGGAAATACTTTGAAACGTTCCATAGATGTTTTCAGGTTATGCTCATTCATCCTGTGTACCCTTTCCATCTTAATTTCTTCGGGAATTTCATTGGTATATTCATATGCCATAGTGCCTTTTCGAGGTGAATAGGGCAAATTTAATATTCCACAATTGTGCGTTTTAACACTACCTACAAAATCAAGAAGTTCCTGGAATTGTTCCTCGGTCTCTCCCGGAAATCCTACTATATGATGGATATGAATATTTACCCCCTTGTTTCCATAATTATTTATTATTTCAAGGAATTCGGTTTTATCAAAGGGCTGCCTGTTCATCCGTTGAATTATATTTGAATTTACATGCTGGTTCATTATCCCTAAATAACTTATTAATCCTTCGTTAACAAGTGTATTAAACACATTTTTTTCATTAATAACATCGTTTATCTTCACATTGTAAAGCGCCAATTTCATAGTATTTGTTTTTATTTTGGAAATAGCCTTTAACAAAACTGTAAAATCACTTTTAAATTCCCGGCCCCACGAGCCCAAATCATCACAAAGCAATAGAAACTTTTCCTCTCCTTTTTGCTGCAACTTCTTAATTTCATCTATAATTTGATCAAGAGGGTTACTTTTTAGTTTGTATTTTCCAAATTTAACTGAACAAAAAGCACATTTATGAATGCATCCATTTCCGATAGTAACAGACTGATAGCCATAAGTTTGCAAAAAATCACAAGTAACAGGAAAGAAATAACCATACTGTTTAATCTGGGCTTGTAACCCTGCTTGTTTTATATACGAATTTTTAAAATCTTTAATACCAGCGTATTGACAATTTCTTAATGCACGCAAAGCCAATTGCATAGCTTCTATACCAGATTCTGCGGAAATATGGTTAGGAACCGGCACGTCATCAAATTTTATTTTATGCCCAACTAATTGATCCAACAATGTAAAGTCGTATGTATCAATATAAATAAACTGCGAATTAATGTCTTGTTTATATTTCCCTTCAAGCAGTATAGTTTTTTTATTGGACAGATTATCGTAGTGTTCACCTTGTGTTCTTTTATTAATTCTTGGCAAACAACTAAATAGTATGATTTTTTGTTCCGAGTTGTTTTCCTCGACCCTTTTTTCTATATAGGCCAGTTCGTTTAAATTATACAACTCTGCTGACCCTGTGGCGGCACAGCCTGAGAAAAAGATCATTTCAGCTTCATTAATTTCCGGGGTTAAAATGTAGCCGTTCAATTGAAGATAATTTCTCATTCTTTGCGTTTGCGTACGATTTAAGATACACGTTTGGGCTCCGAATACAACATACACTTTTTGATTTGATACTTCCATTTTATTCAATTTTTGAGGATTATTCGAATTTGTTTTATTTGTAAATAGTGATTTTTTATAGGCACTCATCAATACATGCCTTACAAATTGATAAGTTAAAAGTTCCTGAATAGATATCTTTTCTTATTTGTTTTGATTCTAGCCAAAGCTCCTTAATTGTTGAATTATAGATATTTCCAAATATTGTTTTCTCAAAATAGTCATTGCAGCAAATCACATAATTGCCGGAAGAAGATATAGTCATTCTTTGTGAAAAATAACAACCGTAACGTTTTATTTTATTAGCATGGGCAACACAGTTA
>CAZWGG010000503.1:0-4486 GCA_964633305.1 uncultured Bacteroidales bacterium | reverse complement strand
CGAAGCATTGAAAATGAGGAGTTTACTGATTGCAAATGACTATTTTCAAGGCGAGAATAACGCAGTATTTGGCGTTTTTTTGCAAAGACTAATTAGAATTAACGTATATATTATACGGTTTTAAAAGTAATGTTGATCAGTGACTAAGTTTTCTTCATTTTACAACAACCAGGTGAACCTTGGTGTAACCCACATTTGCTGCATTTTTCTGCGTTTGGAGCACAACAATCTTTTGAGCCTTTTATTTGCCCGCATTTGGGACATAACTCCGCATCTTTACCTGCTTCCATTTTACAACACCCTGGAGAACCTTTATGTAGTCCGCATTTTTCACATTTTCCACATTTTTCTGCATCAGCTTTGCAGCATTTACCGCCTTTTATATGTCCGCAATGACCACATAAGATTACTTTTTCACTACTTACTTCTGTTTTTGCACTTTTAGTATCATGTGTACATTGAGCATTTATTTGGTTAAATGCTGCAACAGTGAATGCAATTAATACTATAAAACATAATTTTTTCATACTTTCTTTAAGATTTTGGTTTCAACTTATTTTTTGCTTAAGATACAAAAAAATATTTAACGATGATGGTTAGTGGCAACATTTTATCTTATTTTGGCAATACATTTACAATTACCCGTTTATACCTTGTTAATTGCGGCATTCCCTTATCTGTAACTTTTAGAATAAAGTGAGCTGTCTCGTTTTTTTCAACTATGGGTGCAATAACATGGACCCTGCATAAGTTTTCTGCTGAATTTATTTTTATTTCTTTTTTAAATGAGCCAACCTCAGGATAATGAAACCATAAATAGCTAAGATTATCTCCATCGGGGTCTGTGGTTCCACTTGCATCCAAAAAAAAGCTTTCACCGGAATTAACATAAATTGTTTCCGGATGGCCTAGAGACGGAACTGGTGGGTGATTGGCTTCATTATAAGGCTTTATGCACCAATCCATACGTGCAGCAAAATCATTTTGAAAATCATCTCTCCAGCGCCATAAAGTTACTTTATTGTCTTCGAACTCGGCGGTATCCTCGCGAACGGCCCTCCCGTATTCATTATGAAGTACGGGAATATATTTATCAACTGTATTTGTCCATATAGCCCTGGTTTCAGCTTCAACAGGTACACCACCGGTAAATCCTTTTGTGTCAAGATCGGCCGGTTCAGGCCGATAATATTCATAACGACCACCCCAGGCACCCCAGTCGGGATGTTCGGGTGTATTCAATCCATTTGGGATTAAGGATAACCAAGAAGGAGTGTCTCCCTCCATTCCATAAGCTACATCAGGATATAAAGCACCTAATGGGCCGTGGTACTGTTGTATATTTTGAGCCAACCAACTATTGCTTACTGTTGTATTATTTATTCCCGGAATGTATTGATTAATTGAAATCCATGTTGAACTTCCATAACCACCCGGGCTAACGATGTAAAACAAACCGGGAAAGTTGTTCCTAATCCAAATTGCACTATTGTCCTGGTCGGAAATTGTATATACCCGAAGTTTTTCTATCAATTTTTTAACTTCAGCTTTAGTTTTTGTTTTTTTGATTTTATAAAGGGACTGGGCTAATGTATTGGCGCCTCCCCATACAGAAATCCATAATGGACGTTCATCATCTTCTTCCAGTACTTTTATTATCCAATCTGAACCTTCGCTGTCTTTACCCTCACCAACACCTTGCATTCCATATTTTGGTATACTTTTTTTTATAAGCGCCAAAAGTGTTTCAGTATCAGGATAGCCTGGCTCATGTTTTCTTAAATTATTAACTACCTTGCCATAAGCACGAATTATTTTTTTAATGGATTCGGGGTGAACCGTGTCTTTCATATGGGTAGAAGTAGTGGCAATTAATCCTTCAATGTCTATAACATTGGAGTATAAAAGCAAACGGATCAATGTTTGTGTATCATCAGGATCGGCTTCAATATCAGTTAGAATAATTACCCTGCTATTTTGACTTGTCTGCGCACAAAGAGACTGACTGAATAGCATTAATGAAATATAGAGTAAAACAAAAGCAGTTTTAATAAACATATTATTTCTTATATTTTTCCTTTTTTCATTCTGAACCCTATATACAATATAGAAATTTGTTCCCATTTTTTTTACAAATTTACCGAAAATTGATCTCAATTTTAAATTCATCTTATTTTTTGCGGTTTTCTGCATATTGCGCAATAACCTGGAGGAAGAGAACCGTTTACCATTTCGAATGTTTTTAGGTAGCTATACCAAAGTTATTTTAGGTTATAGTCAAGCGAAAATTTAAATACCGGTTTTTTCATTAATTCAATGTCTTGACTATTTAAATACTGGTAAGCTCCTGCTTTTAAGTTTATTCTATTGTTAATCTCAATTCCTAAATCAACTGAATACCCTATAAAATAATTATCTGTAACTGTACTACCAAAAACCTCTGATAATACAGCCTTATCAAAGGCGACTGAACCAGTAACTTTTGTTTGAATCCAAAACACTCCCATATTGCCTTCAGCATCAGGTTCCCATGCACCGGTCTGAAAGAATAAGCCTGCATTACCATAACCTGTGCCTAAAAATCTTAATTCTCCTGTAATGGAATCCTGGGCATTAATAAGTTTTCCGGATGCCTGATATGCAAATTTCAACGATGTGATTCCCGAATTAGAGGAATAAAGGTTATTTCTTCCATTTATTGTTCCATTAAATATTCCGCCAATTGGATTCAATAAATTGGCAACTGCATTTTCATTTCTTTCTTGTTCACCAAGGCCGTCTCCGGATGCGCCAACTAAAATAAATAAAGGGATATAAAATGCATCAGGCTCTCCGATATTAATCTTCAGAAGCTGGGCCGTTCCCTGCATTTTACCATTTGAGAAAAAATCCACAAAACCACGGCTAAGGAGTTCAACCTGTTGTTCATGCGTTTCACCTGTGTCAATTACACTTTGTGCCATTCGAGCATACGTATAATCGATGTCAATGATTTGGGCACTTATTGCGTGTGAAAGAATTAGTAATACAATGGTAATAAATAGATTCTTTTTCATTTTTTTAAAATTTAATATTTAAAACTTGAACGACATTATTTATGTTAATTGCAAAAGCATATTCGCTACTTGGCGTATTATCAGGGTCACCTCCCCAGTGTAATCCTACAGCTAAATTATCAGAAGTATCAGTTACCCAAAGGGCACCGCTGTCACCCGGTCGTGAGATTTCATTTTTAGGGGCAGGTTTTTCCCTGTCTGAACTTACTGTAAATCTTTTAGCCTGGGAGGATACCGCACTTATAATACCGTACGTCAAACCCGTTCTTGCCCCTGTTTTTTTAACTGCCATTCCAATTAAAGGTTGCACAGTTCCTTGGATAGGTCCAACTATTCCATTTAGCATATTGACTGTTTCTATTTTTCGTGATATAATGGCAAATACAGAACAATCAAAATTTTTATTGCCTCTTAATAAACGTCCAATATTGTATTTTGACGAGTCCGGCTTAAAAGCCGGTTGATTAATTCTGTCCCCTTTTCTGCCTGCCCGCTTGAAAATGTTTCCACTACCTATAAGAACATGATGGTTTGTTAGCCCTAAAGGTATACTAGTTTCTCTGTCATATACCACTGCAGCAAGAGTCCCTGAATTTCTAAATCTTGTATTTGAAATACTTATTCCACCTATCAGGGGGTCCTGGATATCATAAGGATTAACGAGCGGATGTTCTACCGGGTTTGATTCAATTATATCAATTGGCAGGCCATCAATTTCCCTTGGTATGATTTGTTCTTTATCTAATTCATCCTCGTTGTATTTATTAAAAACGTATACAATAATGGATAACTCATCAGTCATTTCACCTTCCCTGTACCGGTAACCTACAGATATGTCTCTTATCCCACGAAACTTGGATAGTTTCTTTTTTGCTTTTTCCAGTTTTTTTAATAAACTTTCCTGGTGTTCTTTATTAATCATGGTTTAACTTTTTTAGGTTTTATAATTGTCAATAAACTGTACTTATGTGCAAGTTTGCACCAACTTATCAAAGCAAGCAGCGCAAGCGCTATTATACCGTGATGGCGGTTTGTACTTTTTTATATACTCATGTTGCCTTTTGAGGTTTTTATTCTCATTTTTACTTTACATGAACGTATAAAATTACTAATTGTTTATTGCTTTTCTTTTTTTGGGACTATAATATAATCCACTGGTGTTAAATTATTGCAAATCTTCTGAAATTAGTTCTATCAATGATCGTTTTTTCAGCCGTATATGTTTCACTAAAAGTTTCAGACAATTTATTCCCTGTCTGGCATTCCATTTAAATTCAAACCTGATATTTTGCCTGCTTTTTTTCTCAACCATATCTTTTTCAGGGTATGAACAAAAAAAGCCTTGTTACCTTCATTTGTATTGTGCAGAAATAACGAAACATTTTCAGTTGAAAAACCTTTAATTATTTCCTAATCTTTGCAGGGTGCAA
>CAZWGG010000502.1:0-4512 GCA_964633305.1 uncultured Bacteroidales bacterium | reverse complement strand
GCATCATAAATAATAATATCATTTTCACCGGATATCTTTTTTTTTAGTTCTTTAATCAACATGGTTTGCATGGCAGAACCGATTTCTAATTTACCTTCTGTTAGTCCCTCTCCTTGTTCCAGTTGATAAAAGGCAACTTTTCCCACCAGTTTGGTTTTTTCGGTTATTGCATTTTTTTCACAAGCTACTAAACAAGCCCCGCAAGAGTGACACAGATTTGAATTTATATCGGTAAACCTCACGGGCGGGATAATAACAATTGCATTGAATTCGCAGTAATTGGCACATTTTTGGCAATAATTGCATTTCTCAATATCTATCTCGGGGATATTCCGAAGTATGTTGTTTTCTTTTTTTTTGATGGCCACTGGAAAGAATATGAGCGCATTGGGCTCTTCAACGTCACAATCGACCAACTGGATTTTTTTGCCCGGGTTTTTATTAAAGAAGTGGTACAAGTTCACTGCTACAGTGGTTTTGCCGGTTCCCCCTTTCCCGCTTGCTATGGCTATTTTATATGGCATGTAAAACTTTATATACTTCCAACTCTCTTTATACATTCATTTCCGACTACCGAATTATTTCTCAGTGGTTACAATAATTAGCAGAAAAAGTTAGTGTTCCTTTTATATATCCTTCTGCCAATTCTCTTGCGCTAATTCTTGGCGCACCGACAAAAGCATTTACCCCATGTTGGTTAAATAATTGTATGGCCCTTTGTCCCATTCCCCCGGCAATAATATCTGTAGCTCCTTTATCGGCAAGCCATCTGGGCAATAGGCCCGGTTCATGTGGGGGAGGGTCTATTATTTCTTCTGAAATTATTTCTTTGTTTTCAATGTTGAGTAAAACAAAGAATCTGCAGTGTCCGAAATGGGCATCAAGTATGCCATTTTGGTCAACCGGAATAGCAATTTTTTTCTTCATATCTATATATATAATAATTTATTACCTCATTAAGAATACTAATTGGCGGATACCCACACGAATATCATCCTTATTTCAATCTTTCAATTATTTCTTCAACAGTAGTATTATCATCCTGGATAATAACCATCTGAATATTGAATTTATCCAGCAAATCTTTCGCTTTTGGCCCGAAATCTCCTGAGATGACTTTCTTTACATTTAGTTCGACCATTTTTTCTGCTGCTTTTGTTCCGGCACCATTTTTTGCATCAAGGTATTCATTTTTATGAAATGTTATTTCTTCGGTTATTTCATTATATACACAAAACCATTCGGCCCTTCCAAACCGTTTATCGAATTTTGAACTCAATGTATTATTTGACGATGTTATAACTGTTTTGCTCATTTTTTTAGGTATTTAGTGATTCAATTTTTCCTGAGGAACACATTGGACAAGCATGCTCATCGATTGTTTTTGGAATGGTAAACTTTGCATGGCAATCATTGCAAACAAACCAATTTTTGTCCATCCAGGCATTGCCATACACTGTTTTTATTTCTTTTGTTTCTACAAGCGCCATTGCAATTTTTCTCCTGGCGCTTTCATATATTCTGGCAAATGTTGGCCTTGAAACCCCCATTAATTCAGATGCCTTCTGGTGGTTCATTAAATCGTAGTCGGCCAGCTTAATTGCTTCGTATTCTTCATAAAGTAATTCAATAAACTCTTTTGGTTCATTGTTAATCCCATAAGGTTTATATCCCCTGAATCTTGGTGGGGCTACAACTTTTCTTAACCTTCTTCTTCTTGGCATATTCTGTCAAAAAATAATAATGAGAATATTCTCACTACAAATATAATGAGAATATTCTCAAAATAAAAAAAGTACAACAAAATATAGAAAAATTGTGTATATTTGTCTTTATCCGCTGTAGTCCGGTTCATTGGGATAGGGAGGTTAAATCAATAATTTACAGGGTATTTCCCTTGTGTATTACATTAAAAAAATAGTATTTACAGAAATGTTTGATGGCAACTCTTATAATGCATTATTTAATATTTTATTTTTAACAATTAATTGTAGAACCATGAAAAACTTTTTTTTACTATTTCTATTAAGTATATCAATAATTGGATTTGGACAGACTAACGGTCCAAAAGTGTTTGTTTTTGTGCACGGTGCGTGGGATGGTGGCTGGGACTATAAGAAAGTAGATTCCATTTTAACTGCAAAGGGAGACATTGCTTACCGTCCTACATTAACAGGACTTGGAGAACGCTGTCATTTAGCAAATGCAAATATTAATCTTAGTACTCACATTAACGATATCGTAAATGTTTTCAAATATGAAGACTTACACAATGCTATTTTAGTAGGGCATAGTTATGGCGGAATGGTTATATCCGGTGTAGCTGAACAAATACCTGAACGGATCAAAACATTAATCTATTTAGATGCTTTTGTTCCTGACAATGGAGAAAGTCTTCAAAAAATTATAGGTCCTGCATGGGATGAATTTACCTCGCAGTTAATAAACGACAGTATAGTAGCATATCCATTCGGAACACCGAACCCCAATCCTCCGAATGATGTGCCTCAACCTTTAAGAACCTTTACACAAACATTACGCATAAGTAATCCGCTTGTAAAAAAAATACCGACTTATTATATTTTAATGACAAAAGACGGAAAAGCCAGTTTTGAAGAATGGGGAGCAAGCAGGGCAAGAGGCCGGGGATGGAAAATATTTACAATGGATGGTGGACATTACTCAATGCGAGAGCAACCAGAAGCATTGATAAAAAAGTTAGAAGAGGTGCTTAATAATGATTGATGGATTTTCGAGGTAAATAAAAGAGCAGTCACCAACATTAAATAAATTCAAACCACCGGTGATTGAAATGTTCCGATGCTAAGAAAAAAAGATTTTTGTATTTATAGGTTATTCCAATTAATATGGCTGGCCTTTATAAACCTTAAGTATGAGAAGATTCAAAAAAATATTCTGATTGAAATTTATTGTTTTTGTGTTAATAACTTAATTCCTAATCCTATAAAAATTAAGCCGCTAATTTTTTGCATTATTATTCCAATTTTATCATTTTTCCTTAAAGTTTTAGTAATTTGAGATGAAGCATAAGCCAGAAACAAGCACCACAGTGTGCCTGTTGTCATAAATGTAACACCCAATATCATAAACGGCAAAAATCCGGACGCATATTCCGGGTTGATAAACTGGGGCAGAAATGCAAGAAAGAAAAGGGCCACTTTAGGGTTCAATACATTTGTAAAAATTCCTTGCCTGTATATTTTACCCAAATCAAGGGAGATTGTTTTTTGTGTTGAGGTATCATATAGGGCTTTTTTATCCAAAATCATTTTTCCACCCAAATATACCAGGTATGCTACACCTAAATACTTTACAATGGTAAATGCTATTGCCGATTTTGCCAATATAATTGATAGTCCCAATGATGCAAAAACAGTATGGATCAATGCTCCTGTTATTATTCCCAAAACAGAGTATATTCCTGCTTTTCGCCCCTGTGAAATGCTCCTTGTTAATATATACATTGTATCTGCCCCTGGAGTAAGATTTAAAATAATGCCTGCTATTATAAAGCCTAAATAATTTTCTATTCCAAACATATCAATAGGTTTTATTTTTAACTAAAATCAGAATATCGTAATCCGAGTCTTGCTTACTAGTATCCGATAATTGAGAACCAAATAAAATTATGTCAATTAAGTTTTCGTTCAACTGTTTAGAAAGACTGTGTTTTAAATCATTTAGTATTCTAAGCTTATTGTCGGTCATCACAAATCATTTATACAAATATAAAAAATCAATCTGAATTTTCAGTTTCTAATACCTTCATTCTCTTATTTATCTCAATCATATAAAGGGTTAATTCTTCAGTCCCCAACCTGGACTGATTCTAAGTTTGATTATTATCAGGAAGCAAGATTACCAAGAGAGTAATTAATTCGTTATTTTGGTTTGCAAATCTTCCTATTATTCTTTTCCAAATGATGTATATGGAAGTGTTGGGATTTACACTTTCACTTTAGTCCGTTGCTTCCGGTACTTCTAAAGTACATTGTAGGAGAAGTCGGACTGTTTTTTATTGCGATTTGTCCATTGTATTTATAACTACTAGAATTACTTGAATGCCTCATATTTATTCCCCAAAACCAATCATTCGGTTCCGGTGCTGTATTTTTGTCAATACTTTGGAAAAATCCACATTGCCAAAGATCATTCCAACTTTCGGCATAGTTAGGGTCATTTATTAATAAAGTATTTGGATTGATTAGTCCAGTTGAAAGTGTAAGATTTCCTCCTACTTTAAAAGATACACTAAGTCTTAACTCATTACTTACTGAAGTAAGTCTTAGGCTATAGTCATTAGGGTCATTATCAGATTCATGAAAATCTATAATTTTCCAATTTCCATTATTCCTTCACTATCAATAGTAGCTGTTTTATTCCAATAATTTTGTCCATTTAATTTTACAAATTCAATAAAAAAAAGTACGATTAATAATTGTATTTTCATTATTTCGCTTTTAAAGGTTTAATATTTACGTGATGTTTTAT
>CAZWGG010000501.1:1439-4513 GCA_964633305.1 uncultured Bacteroidales bacterium | reverse complement strand
AAATACGTTCATGGGACGTAATGCCGGCTCTGCTGCGGAATCAGCGTCCCAAAACACATTTATCGGTTACAAGAGTGGTACCTGTAACACTTCCGGTTCACTAAATGTATTTGTTGGCCATAGTGCCGGTTATAATAATCTGACAGGAGTTAACAATACGTTTGTAGGTTCCGAATGTGGTAATAAAAACACATCAGGAAATGAAAACACATTCATAGGATATAGCTGCGGATATAATAATACAACCGGATATTCCAATACATTTTGCGGTACACAAAGCGGTGAAGATAACACTACAGGATACGAAAATACTTTTTTTGGCTACAGAAGCGGAAGGGTAAACACAGGACGGGCAAATACCTTTCTCGGAGCAGAATCAGGCCTTGAGAATACAGGAAATTATAATGTATTTATAGGCTATCAATCCGGACAGGGAAATACAGCCGATTACAATACATTTATCGGGTATAAGTCGGGCCTTGATAATTCTTCTGGAACTAACAATACGCTTCTCGGATATAAAGCAGGAGTGGCTAACAGTTCAGGCTCGGATAATACTTTTATAGGCTATTTATGCGCCGAGGATAATGCAAGCGGGTCGTCAAATACGTTTGTAGGGTACCTGTGTGGAATAGAAAATATAACAGGCACCAAAAACACTGCCTTTGGATACGGGGCAGGCCCATCGGGAAGTTACTTTACTAATACAGTAGCCATTGGGTATGATGCTAAAGCAACCGGATCAAATAAGATAAAAGTCGGAAATAGTTCTGTTACCCGGATTGAAGGGGCGGTATCCTGGTCGGTTATATCAGACGGACGGTTTAAAAAGGATGTTAAAGAAAACGTGCCTGGATTGGAATTTATTACACAACTACGCCCGGTGGGTTATACCCTGGACAAGGAAAGATTAACTGAATTTTTACGGGAAGAAGAAGACACTTCAGGAACTAAATCAACCTCACAATGGCTTGCCCGGGACGGTTTTATAGCACAAGAAGTAGCTCAACTTGTAAAAGAACAAGGGTATGAATTCAGCGGGATAAATGAGCCCAAGAATGAAAACGACTATTATAGTATACGCTATACTGACTTTGTAATGCCATTGGTTAAAGCGGTACAGGAATTTAAAGAACTATTAACAAACGAACAAAGCATAAACGACCAGCTCAAGAAAGAGCTTACCCGGCTAAAAACGCTTGTTTCAGTACCCAATAACATTGCCCGGTCTTCAGATGCAGGAGGTATTGAATTACTGCAAAACCAGCCCAACCCTTTTACTACAGATACCGAAATAAAGATGTACATTCCTGAAAATATTGTCAATGCCGAAATCAGGATCATTTCAATACAGGGAAAAGTACTAAAAACATTAAAGGTACCCGGCAGGGGAAATACTTCGGTTAGACTAAACGGTGGCGATCTTAATCCGGGTGTATACACCTACACGCTCATTGCCGACGGTAATGCCAGTTTTAGAAAAATGACGCTTACCAGGTAATGTTAACCGTTTATAATATGCAACAATTTAGTAACAATGTTCTTTTGAACAAGGCAAAAAGAATTATAATATTTAAACAGTCATTAAAATTTAAAAATGAAATTATTATGAAAAAAATATATATAGTACTATCGATTATTCTATTTGCACCGGGTGCCTTTGCACAAACAGAATGTACTTTTACAGGCAGCGGTGCCGGTAACAGCAATACTACCGGAGACTATAATACATTTACCGGATACAGGAGCGGTTATGAAAATACCACCGGAAACAAAAATACCTTTATAGGCTACAAGTCAGGGTATAATAACATTAACGGGGAAAACAACACTTTCATGGGAAAGAGTTCCGGTTATTCAAATCAATCAGGGGAAAAAAACACATTTATAGGAAATAACTGTGGAAATTATAACCTTTCTGGTAGTGAAAATTCATTTATCGGGGAATCTTGTGGTTTTAGTAATACAGAAGGCAATTATAATACATTTCTGGGTTATGCTTGTGGTTATTCTAATAAAAATGGTGTGTCCAACACATTTATAGGTATGAGTTCCGGATATTCAAATATTGATAATATTTGGGATGCTAATACACTTTGCGGTTTTAAAAGTGGTTATAGTCTGTTTGATGAAGAATCCGATGTTATGTTTGGCAGCCAAAGCGGAGAAAATAGTGAAACCGGATATGAAAATACGTTTATCGGGTTTAAAGCCGGCTACAAAAACACAGATGGAGGAGCAAATACATTTATAGGTTATAAGGCTGGTGAATATAATACTTCCGGTCAACATAATGTTTTTATAGGACAAAATGCCGGCAGGTTGAACGAAACTGGTTATAGCAATACTTTTATAGGAGTTATTGCAGGTATAACAAATACAATTGGGAAAGGCAATACCTTTGTTGGTGTTAACAGTGGAAGTTTTAATTATGATGGAGAAAAAAATACCTTTATTGGAGTCAACTGTGGCGAAATGAATTCGGATGGTAACAACAATACTGCTATTGGAAAAGATGCCGGGCCGAATTCTGGCAGTTTTGACAATACAGTTGGTATAGGGTATTATGCTAAAGTAGCCGTGTCAAACAGGGTAAAATTTGGTAATAATGATATTAATGAAATTGGGGGGGTGGTAGCCTGGTCAACCTTGTCAGACGGGCGGTTTAAAAAAGATATTGAAGAAAACGTGCCGGGACTGGAATTTATTGAAAAATTACGCCCGGTGAGTTATACCCTGGATAAGGAGAAACTTAATGAATTTATGGGGATAGAAGAAGACCCGGTAGTAACCAAATCAACCTCCCAAATGCCGGTGAAGAGACAAACCGGTTTTGTAGCACAAGAGGTGGAACAAGTCATAAAAGAAAACGGGTATGAATTTGGAGGGGTAGATGCCCCCCAAAATGAACATGATAATTACTCTATACGCTATGCTGACTTTGTAATGCCATTAGTTAAAGCAGTGCAGGAACTTGACGGGTTATTAACCGGACAGCAAAAGATAAAAGCCCAGTTGGAGGAAGAGCTTGACCAATTGAAAGCACTTGTTTTTAGTGCAAATAGAAATAGCCA
>CAZWGG010000501.1:0-1429 GCA_964633305.1 uncultured Bacteroidales bacterium | reverse complement strand
TATCGCGACCCCGGCGAGCATCAATCGGGATAATATTGAATTACTTCAAAACAGCCCAAACCCATTTACAATGGATACAGAGATACAGATGTACCTTCCCGACAATATTGCCAATGCAGAAATCAGGATTATTTCAATACAAGGAAAGACAATCGGCACCATACCTGTAAATGACAGGGGATATACCGCTGTTACAATAAACGGTAATACCCTAATGGCAGGTACATACACGTATGTACTTATTACCGATGGTAGAGTATGCTACAAGAAAATGATGCTTACTAATTAGTTCTAAAATTCGATTTAATACTTTTATTGAGAAGTACGTAATTAATTTTTACAGGTACTTAATAAAAAATAGAGACTGTTTCAAAAGTTAAATGATTTAATTCATTTCTCTGTGTGTCTTTGTGTAACTTCTCAGTGGTTCAGTATTTTATATTTTAAACCACAGATTTACACAGAGTTAAAAACAGAGAACCACAGAGTTTTGAAACAGCCTCTTAGTAAAAAGTTAAAAATTTGTTTTCAGCGTTAATATAAAGTTTCTTCCCGGTGCTGCAATACCCGAGCTGTAGGGGCGATAACGCTGGTCAGTAATATTTTCTAAACCTGCACTAACAAAAAGGTAGTCAGTAAAATGGTACATCGCTTTAAAGTTCAAGGTGTACCAACCTGGGGAATAAGGATTACCATCCTCATCTATAGCATAGATGTAATCTTTTCCTTTTTCTTCTTCAGGTAAATCATTAAATTTTTTTTCTCCATTATATACTGCATAAAACTGGATATCCAGTTTATTAACAGAGTAAAATAGTCTTGAAATACCAAACCAGGGGGCAGCATGCCTTGAAGGGCTTTTTGTCCCGTCATCCAGTTCTTCTTCCCCTTTCTGGTAGTTAAAATCAGAAGAAAAACCAAATCCTGATGACAGTTTTAGTTGAATGCCTGCCTGTACCCCATAAACATTTGCAACAGATGCATTTTGTATTGCCTGTACCTGGCTCAGGGTCCCATCGTATACAATGCTGTCTAGCCCGTTTAGTGTAAAATCACGCCTTACCAAAGCATTCCTGAGAATGGTGTAATATCCCGTAAAGTCAAGTATGAAAATATCTCCAAATGTTTTAACAATTCCTAAATCTACGTTATAAGCATACTCCGCTTCCAGATCGGGGTTTGGCACTACAACACTTCCCGGTTCAGAATCAAACACTTTTCCAATATCATCTACATTTGGAGAACGAAAAGCCGTTGCAGCATTGGCCTTGATGATCCATCTATCGCTTGGCTGTAAAACAAAACCAAGGCTACCTGTTAATGCCTGGTTATTCAAATTTGCAGTAGTAAATGGAAATGGGTAAAAGGTATTGTCAAATTCTGCATCAAGCTGGTAAAATTGCAGATAGTGAACACAAAGATCATCTCG
>CAZWGG010000500.1:0-4513 GCA_964633305.1 uncultured Bacteroidales bacterium | reverse complement strand
ATAAAAAAGAAAAATTAAATATTGCTTTTTATATTGCAGAATGTTATCGAAAAACCAATAATCCTCCACAAGCAGAACTTTGGTATGGAAAAGTATTGGCTAAAAACTATGAAAATCCTCTTGCATTTCTTTACTATGCCGATGCATTGAAAATGAACCAGAAATATGAAGATGCCAAGGTTCAGTTCCAGGCATATAAAGAGCTTGTCCCAGGTGATCCGAGAGGAAATGACGGAGTGATATCATGTGACTTGGCCCTCGAATGGATGGAATATCCAAATGGGTATGAAGTGGAAGAAATGAAATTTTTCAATACCAAAAACAGCGATTATAGCCCTTGCTTTGCAAGTGCTGATTATCGAGAAGTTTATTTTACATCATCGCGTGATGAATCTGTTGGAAAAACAGAACATGGGGGTACCGGTGAAAGTTTCTCTGATATTTTCGTATCTACCATGGACAGAAAAGGAAAATGGAGTACTCCTTTACCCCTGGATGAACCTGTAAATACCGAAGCAGAAGAAGGCACCCCAATTCTCACAAGCGATTATAACACCATGTATTTTACCCGTTGTAATATTAGCAAACGGAAGACAATGGGGTGCGAAATACTTAAAGCAACCCGTAGTGGTGAAAAATGGGGGAAAGTAGAGTCATTAAAAATTGGCTCTGATAGTATGGTTATTGCCCATCCTGCTATATCACATGATGAATTGACACTCTATTTTGTATCTGACATGGAAGGCAGTATTAAAAACAGTGAAGGGGAAAACAGTAAAGATATTTGGATGGTTACCCGTAATGATGTTTCATCTGATTGGAGTAAACCCGTGAATATGGGTAATACAATAAATACTCCTGGTAGTGAAGTATTTCCTTTTGTTCATTCTGACGGCACCCTGTATTTTTCATCTGACGGCCATATTGGCATGGGCGGGCTTGACATCTTTAAAGCCAAAAAAAACGCATCGGGGCAATGGGAAGTCGAAAATATGAGATATCCCATCAACTCTTCATCTGACGACTTTGGGATTACTTTTGAATCGGAAAGGGAAAGTGGCTTTCTTAGCTCAAGCAGAAAAGGAAGAGGACATGATGATATTTATTCTTTCCTTCTACCCCCATTGAAGTTTAGTATTATCGGTAAAGTTAAGAATGAAAAAACAGATGAAATAATACCCGAAGCAACTATAAAATCAATTAGCAGTGATGGGATAACCCTTGAATCGAAAACCGGAAAAGACGGCGCCTTTAAATTTATGCTTAAGCCGGGTACCGATTACGTGTTTATAGCTTCTAAAGAAAAGTTTCTTAAAAGCAAAGAGCGAGAAACTACAAAAGGAAGAAACCAGAGTACCGAGCTAAAAACAGAAATTTATCTAACTCCAATAGATGAACCTATAAAAGTTGAGAATATCTTTTTTGATTTTAACAAATGGGATTTAAGGCCTGAATCAATGGTATCTCTCGATAACTTAGTTGAAACCTTAAATGATAACCCTGAAATTACAATTGAACTGGGATCACATACTGACTCCCGTGGAGCTGTAGATTACAATATCAACCTTTCACAAAAAAGAGCACAATCTGTGGTAGATTACCTGATTAGTAAAGGAATTGCTGCAGACAGGTTAACTGCTAAGGGATATGGTAAATCGACACCAAAAATAGTAGATAAAAACGATAACGAGCTATACCCGTTTTTCCCAATCGGAACCAGACTAAGCGAGTCTTATATTAATAATCTTCCTAATGAAGACCAGCAGGAAATGGCTCATTATCTGAACAGGCGCACTGAATTCAGGGTGCTCAGTACAGATTACAAGTAATCGGATTGGTGAAAAATCGTTAAATATCCGAATAATGAAATGTAGGCCCAACTGTGGAGCATGTTGTATTATTCCCTCTATATCATCATCCATTCCCGGAATGCCGGAAGGAAAGCCTGCAGGTGTAAGATGTATACATCTTTCAAATGATTTTCGTTGTGAAATATTTTATAGCAATGACAGGCCCGAAGTATGCAAAAAATTTAAACCGGAAAAAATTGTATGTGGAAACAGCAGAAATGAAGCAATATTAAACCTGGCAAAACTGGAAGGAATATAATCATTAAGCTGATGCGGAGTCGGAAGCCCAAAGTTTGTGTGCTTCGGACTAATATAAAGCAGTCTTATTTTTTCTGCAATATAGTGAGCTCCCGACCTTCTCTAATCTTTCAAAAACCTATATCTGAAGTAACTTCAACATTACTTTTGTTTCCTGCCCGGTCAATCATATAAAACTCGTAGCGAATGGTGTCACTGTTATATGGCCTTTCTTCAGGAAATTGTAAATCTAATTTAATGTCCCCTTTTAATGTTTTATTCTGACTTACACGGTTCATTTTCTCATCATACCAGATCCTGTAAAAAGGCGGGGTTTCCAACTTTGAAATATCAATCTCAATATATTGTGTATCTATTTTACTATAGGGAAATAAAAATAGATTGTACTTATATGAGGAATCTGCATTAAGTGTATCATATTCAAACAAGCCTATGTCGCCGTCACCATCAACAAACGAGAAAACCAATTCGCCGGCATACCTGAAAAATGTGTCGGTAAATTGTTCTATTTCCAAGCTTTTAAATTTTATTTCAGGAGCAGGATCAACCGGTTCTATCTTTTCACAAGCATAAATGAGAATAGAACATATCCCTAAACAAAGCAAAAGATTTTTGATCATTTGTGTAAGCTTTTTTATATCTAGTAATCTACTAAATTACTTCTTTCGCATGAAAATTTGTATAGGTACGCCCGTAAATTTAAAATTTTCACGAAGACGGTTTTCCAAATATCTCTTGTATGGTGGTTTAACATATTGGGGGTGGTTACAGAAAAAAGCAAATGAAGGGAAATAGGTTGGGAGCTGGGTCACGTATTTTATTTTCACATATTTCCCTTTTACTGAAGGTGGGGGATAACTTTCAATTGCAGCAAGCATTGTTTCATTCAATGTTGAAGTGGGTATTCTTTTTTTCCGGGTATTAGATACTTCAATGGCTGTTTCCAACACTTTATGCACGCGTTGCTTAGTAATTGCCGAGATAAAAAGCACCGGAATATCCTGGAAAGGGGCTACCTTTTCCTTAACTATTTTTTCATATTCTTTTGCCGAGTATGTGCTTTTCTCAACCAGGTCCCACTTATTAACGAGAATAACAACACCTTTTTTGTTTTTCTTTACCAGGTTCAATATATTAATATCTTGTGCCTCAATGTTTCTTGTGGCATCGATTAAAAGCAAGCAAACATCTGAATTTTCGATGGCCCGTATAGAGCGCATAACAGAATAAAATTCAATGTTCTCGGTAACTTTTCCTTTTTTTCTTAACCCCGCAGTATCAACCAGGTAAAAATCAAAATTGTATTTTTTATACCGGGTATAGATAGAATCTCTTGTTGTTCCAGAAATGGATGTAACAATGTTACGTTCTTCACCAATAAGTGTATTTATTAGTGAAGATTTTCCGACATTTGGCCTGCCTACAACAGCAAAACGCGGGATATCGGGTTCTTCCTCCTGATTTTTTTTTGGTAATAAATTCACAAGTGTATCGAGTAGTTCGCCGGTACCGCTGCCACTTAAAGATGAAATATTAAACGGGTCGCCCAACCCTAATTTGTAAAAAACAGCTGCATGATATTGCATGTCGTTATTGTCAACCTTATTAACAACTAACAAAACCTTTTTTTTGCTTTTTCGTAACAATTCTGCCATTGTCTCATCTAAATCTGTAAGTCCGGTGCGAACATCAACCAAAAGCAAAATACAATCAGCTTCTTCAATAGCCAAATGGATTTGTTTCCTGATTTCTTCCTCGAAAACATCATCTGAATTTTTTATATAACCGCCAGTATCAATTACAGAAAACTCAATACCATTCCATATCGATTTGCCATAATGACGATCGCGTGTAACGCCGCTTGTTTCGTCTACAATAGCATTTTTGCTCTCAGTTAACCGGTTAAATAATGTTGATTTTCCAACATTCGGCCTTCCAACTATGGCTACTATATTTGACATTTTTTAATTTAGTGTTAATAATTAATATCCAAAACTACGTAACATTCCCGGTTTATCGCGCCAGTCTTTTTTAATTTTTACAAATAACTCAAGAAATACTTTTTTATCCAAAAATTTTTCAATATCAATTCGGGCTTCCGTCCCTGTTTTTTTTATAGCCTTACCCTGATGACCGATAATTATGCCTTTTTGTGAGTTTCTAATTACATAAATAATAGCGCTAATGTGCACGAGTTTATCAGTTTCTTTAAAAATTTCAACCTCTACTTCAACCGAGTATGGAATCTCTTTCCTGTAGTTTTGTAGAATTTTTTCCCGTATTATCTCTGAAGCGAAAAATCGCTGGGGTTTATCTGTCAGACTGTCTTTGGGATAATAAGGGGGACCTTCCGGCAATAACTCGATAATTTTGGTGAATAAAGTATCTAAATTGCTTCTATACAG
>CAZWGG010000499.1:0-4526 GCA_964633305.1 uncultured Bacteroidales bacterium | reverse complement strand
CACTGCATTAATAAATTTTATTAGACCGGAAGAAGAAGTACTTAACCATAAATTTCCTTGTTTATCACCAAGGATGCCATAAACAGAATATGGTAATAGATGATGTATAATAGTATTGCTATCTTTTTTTATACAAAATAACCCTTTCTCTCCTCCTACCCATAAATTTCCTTTGGTGTCCTTGTATATTGTCTCTATTGCTCCACTGATAATACCTGTCTTAAAAGAACTGATTTCTTTTTTTTCTTTGTTATATTGAAATAAACCGTTATGATAGGTACCTATCCATATATTAGCTTCCTCTTCATGAAGCGAACGTATCCAATCATCTATTAATACAGGATTATTTAAAGGGGTAATATGACCTTTATTTGTTTGCCATATAAAAAGTCCATTTTGTGTACCAATCCACAACTTTTGATTTGAATCTAAAAGCAAGGTCGAAATTCTGTTATCGATTATTGTTTCTGGGACTTGGGAATTATTTTTATAGGATATAAATGTATTTTTTTTCCTGTTAAAATAATATATTCCTCCTTGATATGTCCCTATCCATAAATTATCCAGGCTATCAACTACAATTGTTTTAACATTATTTGTGCCTAATGAGTTTTTGTTTTTAGGATCACGTATGTAATAAGTGAATTTTCCTGTTTTCCGGTTTAGATAGTTCAGGCCTCCCTCTTCTGTACCAATCCACAAGTTGCCCTTTTTATCCTCGGCAAATGCATATACAATATCACTATTTAAAAAATATGGGTTGTTCATTTTTTTTGAAAAATGGACAAATTTTTTCTGCAGAAGATTAGTGTAATTGACACCACCTGCGTATGTTCCAATCCACATTATTTCATTAGCATCTATAAAAATATGGTAAATTGAATTATTGCTTAACTTAGAAAAATCATGGTTCATATCGGCATACCGGTAAAATGTTTGTGAAGATGAATCTTTAAGATATAAGCCGTCTTTAGTTCCAACCCAGAGATTACCTCTTTTATCTTCAACAATTGTTCTTACACGATTTGTAAAAACATGGTCCTTATCAATAATAACCCTTTTAAATAAAGAGTCGTTATAAGTAAATCTATGTAGCCCATCATTTAATGTACCTACCCAAAGATTTCCTGAACTGTCTTCATAAACTGATTCGACCCTGTTGTCACTAATTGATTTTTTATCATTTTCAATTTTACTAAACTGTTTGTAATGATGGTTTTCTAAGTTAAATACGTACAATCCTTTATGACTTGTTCCTATCCAAAAGTTATTTTTAGTATCTTGATATATACAAAGTATTACATTTTCTTGAAGATATTCGGTACATTTTCCATAATTAACTATTTGCTGTGTTGTTGAATAGAAAAATAGCAATGTGTCTTTAGAACTAATCCATAAACGGCCTTTTCTATCTTCATAAATAGCATATACATCTTTGAATGAGGTTTTCCCGTTATTATACTTATATTCTATAAACGAATCTTTATTTCGATCATATAAATTTAAGCCCTGTGGATGTCCAATCCATAGGTTACCCTTACTATCTACAAACAAAGTCTTTATTGAGTTTTCTTTAATTGTAGTCGAATCGTTAGGATCATGTTTATATATAGTGATATTATAACCATCATATTTATTTAGTCCTTCATTGGTGGCAAACCATATAAATCCTTCATGATCTTGACAAATTCTATTTACCTTATTCTGTGATAAACCTTCATTTATTGTAAGCTGTTTAAAGCGCAACTGGGATTGTATACCTAATTGCTGCGTTTTAGCCCGAAAATGGATAGTAATAGAGATTAAAAGAAATAAATGAATGTATTTCTTTACAATCATTTTTTATAAACTAATTGGTTTTAATATAAATTTAATGATTTTGCATGACAATATATGCCAGTTTAATTGAAATTATCAGTTATTGATTTACCAACATTCAATCGATCTGCCCATTATTATTTATTTTTTCTGCAAATGCTATAATATGTCCATCAGGATCTGAAAAGTAGCAAACTTTGCCTCACTTATAAAATTCAATAATTCTTTCAGCTTTTTGTACTAAACCTTCATCGTTTAAATTCTCCAACCTGCCAAATTCATACCATTCCGCATCATTGCACGGGTATGCCATGATTGGATGTTGTTTTGCCAACCGAAGGTATAAAGTAGTCATAGAAAAAGCTCCTGTTTCTTTAATGTGGTTAAAGATTTCAGGGTTTAGAACATGAATAACACTAAATCCGTAATTTTCCAATGGCTGTATACTGTTTTTTAGCCGGATTTCTTCACCAGTAATGTTATTTCTCCATCCGCATAGTAGATTTTTATTGTTAACCAGGAATTCACGGGTCGATTTTCTTTTTTTTACAGCTAAGGTTGCCAGCGGATTTTGTTTCTTATGATAAGAAACAAGTTCAGCTAAATTTAATGTGGTATACATGTCAGCACCCATCAAAATAAAAGGTTTTCCATCGTCAAAAAACCACGATGCTTTTTTTAATCCTCCTCCTGTTTCAAGCAATTGTTCTTTTTCGTCTGAAAATTCAATTCTGAAATCATATTTTTTATATTTTATGAATTTGATTATATCATCGGCAAAATGATGAACATTAATAATGATTTCACTGGTCCCATAATATCTAAGGTAATTGATTTGGTGCTCAAGCATGGTTATTCCGCCAATTTTTAAAAGTACTTTCGGCATCGAGTTTGTCAATGGTTGAAGCCGGATTCCCTTTCCTGCCGCCAGTATCATTGCTTTCATAAAAAATATCAGGTTTTTTTGGGTTTACAAAGGTGTTTTTTCTTATGTGCGGTTTGTCTGCACGATTTGCAAATATATATTGCTTCTTTTTTTGTTATCTTTTCTTTTTTACCTTTTGTTTTTTTGCACATTGTTTTGGTCATGGTAAAACTATTTTAATTGCTTTTCGAGTTCTTTGTGTTTAAGAATAACTTTAATATCGAAATTTTGTTTAATACGTTCAGCTAACTTTTCGGCGCAATATACCGAGCGATGCTGACCACCTGTGCAGCCGAAATTTATCATCAGGTTTGTGAACCCCCTTTTTTGGTAATTTTTTATGGAGGCTTCAACCAGCGAATAAGCATTATTCAAAAATTGATTTACTTCGGGTTTATCATTCAAAAAAACAATCACATCATTATCTTTTCCTGTATAACTTTTGTATTGATCGAATTTTCCCGGATTGGGTAATGCACGGCAATCAAATACAAATCCACCCCCGTGTTCGGTATTGTCCAGAGGAATGCCATTTTTATACGAGAAACTGTTTAGGTTAATGGTTAACGTTTCTGCACTTTCTTCAAATTCATTAATAAATGGAGACAGTATAATTTGTTCAAAACAATTCCAAAGTTGAGGTATTTTTATACCAAGATCAACGTGTTGAATAAACCATTCAAGATTCTTTACTGCCGGGGGAATGCTTTTTAGAAAAAAATGTTTTCGTTCATAATATCCCCTGTAACCATAAGCTCCAAAGGCCTGTAGCATCCTAATTAAAACATAACCGTAGTAATATTTTAAGAATTCTTTTTTGTTAAAAGAAGGTTCGTTATAAAAAGCTTCCATATAATATTCCAACAGCTCATCTCTTGTTAATGGAGATAAATTAGTTTTGGCTTCAAATAATAGCGACGCAAGGTCATATTGAAGTGCTCCTTTCCGTCCGCCCTGGTAATCGATAAAGTATATGTTGTTATTTATTAACATTATATTCCGCGATTGGAAATCACGAAACAAAAAGAAATTTCTTGTTGCCTCCAGAAGGTAATTAATAAACGTGTCAAAATCATCTTCCAGGTATTGTTCATAAAAAGAAATTCCTGTAAGTTTCAAAAAATATGATTTAAAATAATTCAAATCCCAAATCATACTTTGCCTGTCGAATTCAGCCCGTGGATAACAGGTGTTAAAATTAAGTCCCTTGGCCGCATGTATTTGTAGTTTTGGCATTTCCCTGATAACACTTTTATAGGTGTTAAGGATTAATGGTTGGTTATTGGAGTTTTCGTGCAAAAATTTGTAAAGTGTTATATCTCCCAGGTCTTCTTCAAGATAAATATCCTTATCGGCATCTGATGCAAAAATCTGAGGAACTTGTATCTTATTTTCTTTCAAATGGGCAGATAAATACAGAAACGCTTTATTTTCGAGTTTATCAGGATTGTAAACACCTATTGCACATTTACTATCGCCTTTTATTCTATAGTATTTTCTGGCCGATCCTGATTCAGGAATAGGCTTTATAGTTTTTACTTCTTCTCCTGCCCAATTCGTGAAAAGTTTTTCCAGGTTACTGTTGTTATTTGTAAATTGTGTTTTCATTAATATTGTATACAGATAAAAAGGCTTAAGCAGAGGCTAAGGCTAAAGAAAGGGATAAGGAAATCAGTCAAAAGCTCAAAAGCTTTTTGCCATACTGGTATTTTCTACATTTGGTCGTGAGATCGTTATTGCTAAGTTGTATTAAATTTTTGTAGGTCATATTTGTGTTTATATT
>CAZWGG010000498.1:0-4536 GCA_964633305.1 uncultured Bacteroidales bacterium | reverse complement strand
ATGAGCATTTATGACAACTTAATAAACAAAAAAGCCAAAATGTCCATAATCGGGTTGGGATATGTTGGCCTTCCTATAGCCCTGGCATTTGCAAAAAAAATTTCAGTTATTGGATTTGATATCAGTGAAGCCAGAATTGATCTTATGAAAAAAAATATTGACCCAAGTGAAGAACTTGAGCCAAAAGAATTTGAACATTCGGACATTTGCTTTACTTCTTCAAAAGAAAAAATAAAAGAAGCTGATTTTCATATAATTGCCGTGCCAACACCAATCGATAAAAACAAATTACCCGATCTTACCCCGTTGTTATCGGCAACCAAAACAATAGGGTCTGCATTAAAAAAAGGAGATTATGTTGTTTATGAATCTACTGTTTATCCCGGGGCTACAGAAGAAGATTGTATTCCTATACTGGAAAAACTTTCCGGCTTAAAATTTGGTGTTGACTTTAAAGTTGGTTATTCTCCCGAACGAATTAATCCAGGGGATAAAGAACATACAATTCACACAATTACAAAAGTGGTTTCCGGTTGTGACCAAGAATCATTGGAGGAAATTGCAAAAATATATGAATTAGTTGTTCATGCCGGAGTATATAAGGCTTCATCCATAAAGGTAGCAGAAGCCGCAAAAATCATTGAAAATACTCAAAGAGATGTAAACATTGCATTGATGAATGAATTATCAATGATCTTTAATAAAATGAATATAAATACCTATGAAGTATTAGAAGCTGCTGGCACTAAATGGAATTTCCTGCGGTTCTACCCTGGATTAGTTGGAGGCCACTGCATAGGGGTAGATCCTTATTACTTAACTTTCAAGGCAAACGAACTGCGACATTATGCTAAAATTATTAATTCAGGAAGATCTGTTAATGACGGAATGGGAGAATATATTGCCACCGAACTTGTTAAACAAATTATAAAAGCTAATAAAAACGTCCTTACCTGCAAGATATTAATAATGGGAGCAACATTTAAAGAAGATGTAAGTGATATTCGTAATTCAAAAGTTGTTGATGTTGTAAATGGACTTAGATCCTATGGAATTCAAGTTGATGTGACCGATCCCCATGCTTCTCCTGATGGCTTAATGAAAGAATACGGATTTAGTCTTGTGAAAAATTTATCAAATAAATATGATGCCATTGTTGTTGCCGTTTCACACAAAGAATACCTTAACTATACCGAAGAATATCTCAAATCATTGATAAATGATAAGGGTATCATTTTTGATATCAAAGGTGTTTATCGTAATAAAATTCAGGACTTAACCTATTTAAGCCTTTAAACTTCTCAATAATATTTTTCTTAATTAGAAAACCTATCATAAAAATGACTTTAATGACCTTTTAAAAAAGAAATTTAATCTAAAAAATAGTGATAAATATCAAAAGTAGATAGTCAATTACTCATGATTTATACTTCGGTAAAATTTTTTTTTTATTTTTAACTCGCCTTAGGAAATATGGAACATTTAAATGTTAAAAATTTTGCCTTAATTGGTGTAGGCGGATATATAGCTATCCGGCATCTTAAAGCTATTAAAGAGACTGGAAATAACCTTGTTGCATCGTTAGACCCGTGCGATAGTGTTGGTATAATTGATAGTTATTTCCCTGAAAGTGATTTTTTTGTTGAATTTGAGCGTTTTGACAGGCATATTGACAAACTTCGGAGAAATGGTACTCATGTCGATTATGTTGGTATTTGTTCGCCGAATTACCTGCATGACTCTCATATACGTTTTGCACTGCGGTCAGGGGCAAATGCTATTTGTGAAAAACCTATTGTTCTTAATCCATGGAATATTGATGCCCTTGATGAGATACAACAGGAATCAGGCAAGGAAATATTCAATATTCTTCAATTAAGATTACATCCATCAATTATTAAACTACGCGATACTATTCAACAAGAATCAACAGATAAACTTCACGATGTTGATCTGACCTATA
This sequence comes from uncultured Bacteroidales bacterium, assembly GCA_964633305.1. Taxonomy (GTDB): domain Bacteria; phylum Bacteroidota; class Bacteroidia; order Bacteroidales; family UBA10428; genus CAZWGG01. Next base: position 2,573 of record CAZWGG010000498.1, on the reverse strand, counting down.
TTACAAGTCGTGGTCACTGGTACCAAATTTCATGGAAAGGTGATAATGAAAAATCTGGTGGAATTGCAACCAATATTGGAGTTCATTTTTTTGATATGCTAATTTGGATTTTTGGAAATGTTAAAAGAAATGTTGTTCATGTATTACAAAAAAATAGGGCCGCTGGATTCCTGGAACTTGAAAAAGCACGGGTAAGATGGTTTTTAAGTATTGATTATTCCGATATCCCAAAAGCAATAAGAGATAATGGTAGCCGTACCTACCGGTCAATTAAAAGGAGATTGAGTTTAGTAGTGGATTTACTGACCTTCACACAAAAAGTTACCAACAAATACTTGCGGGAAATGGATTCAGGCTTTTGGAAGCCAAACCTTCCATTGAAACGGTATATGCAATAAGAAATGCAAAAACTGTAAGTTTAAAAGGTGAATACCATGAATTATGTAAAAAGATATTAATCAAATAACAGCTATGGTAAATAAAAAGGTAGCATTAATAACCGGAGTAACAGGGCAAGACGGGGCTTACCTAGCCGAGTTTTTACTTAAGAAAGGATATGCCGTTCATGGAACAAAAAGACGCAGTTCACTTTTTAATACTGAACGCATTGATCATCTTTATCTTGACCCGCATGTTGAAAACAGAAACTTCATTTTACACTATGCGGATCTCACGGACTCAACAAATTTAATTCGTATTATACAGGAAATCCAGCCTGATGAGATATACAACTTAGCAGCGATGAGTCATGTTAAAGTTAGCTTTGATACTCCAGAATATACAGCTAACGCAGATGGATTAGGAACACTCAGAATACTTGAAGCTATTCGAATTCTTGGCCTGATAAATAAGACAAAAGTATACCAAGCTTCAACAAGTGAGTTATATGGATTAGTACAGGAAGTGCCTCAGACTGAAAAAACCCCGTTTTATCCAAGAAGCCCATATGCAATCGCAAAACTCTATAGCTATTGGATAATAGTTAATTATCGCGAAGCATATAATATGTTTGCCTGCAACGGTATCTTGTTTAATCACGAATCTCCTATTAGGGGAGAAACATTTGTTACCCGGAAAATAACTCGTGCTGTTGCCAGGATAGTTCTCGGATTACAGGATAAGTTCTATTTGGGCAATCTTTCAGCAAAACGAGATTGGGGGCATGCAAAAGATTATGTAAAGGCAATGTATTTGATTCTGCAGCAAGATGAACCTGATGATTTTGTTATTGCTACAGGAATAACAACCGAAATAAGGGAATTTGTTCGTTTGGCTTTTGCTGAAGTTGGTATTGAAATTGAATTTAAGGGCAAAGCCTTAGCCGAAAAGGGTTTTGTGAAGGCATGCAACAATCCGTCCTACCAACTCGAAATTGGTAAAGAAGTGTTATCTGTTGACCCTCGATATTTTAGGCCCACAGAAGTTGATTTGCTGGTAGGTGATCCCACAAAAGCCAAAAACAAATTGAAATGGTCGCCTGAATATAATTTACAAAGCCTTATTAAAGATATGATTTCATCTGATATAAAATTAATGAAGAAAGATCAATATTTGAAAAAAGGTGGATATCAAACATTAAATTACTTTGAATAATGGAAAAAAACTCCAAAATCTATGTGGCAGGACATACTGGCCTTGTAGGAAGCGCTTTATTGAAAAATCTGGAGAAAAAAGGTTATACTAACATTATCACCAGACATATAGATGAGTTGGATTTAACCGATCAAAAAAGTGTTGCCGAATTTATTAAAGCACAAAAACCCGAGTATGTTTTTATTGCAGCAGCTAAAGTCGGAGGTATTATTGCCAATAATACTTATCGAGGACAATTCATATATGAAAACCAAATGATTCAAAATAATTTAATTCATCATTGTTATTTAAATCAAGTAAAAAAACTTTTGTTTTTAGGCAGTTCTTGTATATATCCTAAACAAGCTCCACAACCCCTTAAAGAAAAATACCTGCTTACCGACGTATTGGAATATACTAATGAACCTTATGCTATTGCTAAGATTGCAGGCATAAAACTATGTGAAAGTTATAATTTACAATATGGTACAAACTATATTGCGGCAATGCCAACAAATTTATATGGGCCTAATGATAATTATGATTTGGAGAAATCACACGTTTTACCGGCATTAATCCGTAAAATGCATCTTGGCAAATGCCTTATTGAGAATGAATGGATGGCCATAAGAAAAGACTTTGATAAAAATCCTGTTGAAGGTGTAACAGGAAGTTCAACAGAAATTGAAATAGGAGAAAAACTTGAGAAATACGGTATTTTTAGGCATTCATCATCCGACGCACCCCTAACTATTAAGCTATGGGGATCTGGTGCCCCAAGACGGGAATTTTTACACAGCGATGATTTAGCCGATGCATGTGTATTCTTAATGGAACATGTAAATTTCAAAGACCTGCTAAAGCTAAAAGATCCTCAGGATATAACTTCCAGGGATAAAAAAATTGAAATAAGAAACACACATATTAATATTGGTACCGGGAAAGATTTAACCATTAAAGAACTAGCCTTACTAGTTAAAGATATTGTTGGATTTGATGGG
>CAZWGG010000497.1:0-4539 GCA_964633305.1 uncultured Bacteroidales bacterium | reverse complement strand
CAAAGAAATATTCGGAAACCAACTGTTCAATGGCCCCGGATTGTATATCATGGGGTAATAGTAAATGAAAAAGATAAATCAATTACTGCACTTATGAATATTAATAACAGAAATCTTTTGCTCAAACAGGGCGAACAATATGAAGATATTACCATAAAAGCTGTATTTGATGATTCTGTAAGGCTTCACTATATGGGAGAATTAAAAACATTTATTAAAAGTATACAATGAAACAACTATTCTGTTTATATCATTTGTCAATTGTAGGAAAACCATCTGTATGGCTGATACTTATCAGTTTTTGCATAAATGGAAAGGTATTGGCACAAAAACAACCGGATTTACTAACCAGGGAAATAGTCATCAGCAAAAAAGATTCTGTAGTACGTGCTAACATTCTTATTAAAAATGAAGATATTAAAACAGAAGAAAACCTTACTTTTTACTGGTATTTCGATGACAATATAAAAAGTACCCAGGGAGATTACACAGGTTACCTGCTTCATGATTCATATATCGTTTTTTATGCAAATAATAGTCTTAAAACTAAGGGCTTTTTTAATTACGGGCTTAAAGACGGGAACTGGAGATACTGGCATAACAACGGGAAATTATATATTTCCGAAACATGGAAAAGAGGTAAGAAGGAAGGAAAAACAAGCATCTATAACATACAAGGGAAACTTATTAAAACAGAAGAATATCGTGACGGGGGACTAAACGGCGATGTAACTATTTATGAAAATGGGGTTATTATTGAAAAAATAAGATACAGCAATGGCGTTAAACAGTTGCCGGGTGCTTCAGATGAAGCAAGTGATAAAAAACAAAAAGAACACCTGAAGATACGGTTTCCATTTAGCAAAAAAAATAAGGCAGACAGCCAGAATGAAAACCAACCATAATAACAGAAACAGGGTTAAAGCAGGAGCTTTATACTTTGCCATATTTATTTCTTTTTTATGCGGGGTATTTGCTGTTTTTCTTTTACTAAGTTCATATTTAAATTCCAAAATTGTTAACAATGAACTGTACAAAGAAAAAACAATACATAATGTAAATTCGGCAATTGTTTTACTACAAGGCAATCCGGAAATTATTGAACATGGCCGGCAACGTGAAATAGATTTGTTTAAAGATGGTCAGTCCCCGGTAACAGTTGGGCGAAAAAGGTTTGGAGTATATGATGTAGTTTTCGCAAAAGCAGCAATAAGAAGTTATATACACAAAAAAATTGCACTAACAGGAGAAAATATGCAAGAAGGTGAACAAACAGGGCTTTATATGACCGACCGTGGCAAATACCTTTCAATAAGCGGTGACACCAGGCTTACAGGAACCTGTTATCTCCCTTCACTAGGAATTAGAAGGGCATACATAGAAGGAAAGGGATTTAAAGGGGATAAACTGGTTGACGGTACAACAAAAAAAAGCAGCAAAATGTTACCTGAAATAGACAAGCAGCTATTTGATTGCCTTACCGGGTATATGGAAGGAAATTATAAAAGTACCGATAGCGTGGTTGATTTTAACGAAATAAAAAGGGGCGATGTTTACAGGTCGTTTCAGTTAGATATGCTCGTATTCAATTCAGAAGAAATAATTGAAATTCAAAATAATGATATTAGCGGGAACATTTCTATCCGGTCAAATAAAGGGATCTTGGTAAAAAGCAGGGCAAAACTACAGGATGTTATCCTGTATGCCCCTAATATTTACATTGAACCGGGATTTTCCGGCAGTATACAGGCTTATGCATCAGATACATTAGTTGTTGGAAATAATTGCCAATTAAACTATCCGAGCTTCGTTGGTATCATTAACAAAAATGTAAACAACTGTTATATGCGTGTTGAGAAAAACAGTAATATGGCCGGCGGTATTATAATATACCAGGATTCAAAAGCATTAAAAGAACCTGAGCTTTATATTGAAGAATCGGTGGTTATTTACGGGCAGGTATATTGCAATGGAATTGTTGAACATAAAGGCACTGTTTATGGTACACTATATTGTAACGGATTTCTGCTGAAAACCCCTTCAGCATTTTATGAAAATCATTTATTAGATGCCAGGGTGGATCGTAAGAACCTATCCGGTTATTTTACCGGTGCCTGCCTGTTAAAAAACGGTAACAAATCACAACGACTTATCAAATGGTTAAACTAAATGATAGACTGAAAGCTTCAACACTTATTGAGGTGATTGTTGGGTTGGTGATTATTATCATAACTTTTGGAATAGTATTTAAACTGTTGGTGAATGTTAACCGGTCGGAAAATCTCAGGTTAAAATGCAATGCATCGTTGGTTATGGATGAAATAATAAATTCTAGCAAACAGCAAATGAATTATATTGATGATGATATAGATTATGGCTACATGCACATTGAAAAATCGGTGGCACCTTATGAAAACAATAAAAATCTTAAAGTTATTCACCTGAAAGCATTTGACAGAAATAATAAATTAATACTGGAAAAGAAAGAAATAATTCTTGAACAACCATGAAGAAGATAAAGGCATTTACTATTATTGAACTTCTGGTTGCTATGACCATAGCGGGAATTGTGGTAAGCTTTTCTATTTTATTATTTCTTCAATTTCAAAAGTATATCTATACCTTTTCCGGGAAGCTAAATTACAATAACGAGATATTATTGTTCACAAATGTATTGCGCTTTGATTTTGATAAAGCAGAAAAAATAGGCAATGACGGAACTGCCATTATTGTCCGTTTAACCGGGGATGTCATCAACTATGAATTTTCTGAAGAATATATATTGCGACAGTCAATAGAAAGGACCGATACTTTTCATGTTGTATGCAGTGACCCGGAATTTAAATGGATCGATAAAGCTAATGAGATCGTAAGATCAGTCTATTTTGAAGTACATGTGGATAAACATGATTATTACCCGGTAAAATTGAATAAATTGTACCCGCGGCAGTTTTTGTTTGAGCAGGATTTGAAGAATAGAATAAAATAAAAATTGATTTACTATGGCTATAGACTTGAAAGACCTTAAACCGGGCAGAAATAAGAAAACCGGTAAAAAGGATGACAAAAAATTACAGTCGGCTTTTTCTTTTCTAAATAAGGAAATAAGTTTTTCAGGTAATCGATTGAAAGATAGCAAGAAGGAAAACTTTTATGCGGAATTGGAAATCCTGCTTTCATCAGGTATAGATTTGAAATCTGCTATGGAAATAGTAATAGAACAGCAAAAAAAAGGGTCGGACAGGAAATTATTCTCATCTATCAGGGACAACATTGTTAAAGGTGCAAATTTTTCCGAAACAATAAATAAAACAGGTAAGTTTTCACCTTATGAATATTTTAGTCTTAAAATTGGTGAGGAAAGTGGAAGAATCAATGAGGTACTTACTGAATTGAACAGGTATTTTTATAACAAAATAAAACAGAGAAGACAACTTACAAGTACCCTTACATACCCTATACTGGTACTTGTAGTAGCTGTAGTAGCCGTCATTTTCATGATGAATGTAATAGTGCCCATGTTTTCGGAAGTATTTAAAAGGTTTGGCAGTCAGCTTCCTGCAATTACGGAATTTATAATTCATGTTTCACAATTTTTTAAGCATAACCTTTCCACTATTTTTGGCATAATATTGCTGTTTATCGTCTTGTATTTTGTTTTTCGTAGAAAAACCGGTTTTAAAAGAATAAGCTCGGCCCTTATGTTAAAAATACCTTTTGTGGGCAATATCACCAATACCATGTACCTGGCCAGGTTCTGCCAAAGCATGACTTTGCTCACGGCATCACGGACACCCATGCTTAAAGCCATAGAATTGGTAAAAAATATGCTTGATTTTTATCCATACAAAATAGCCCTTGAAAAAGTGGAAAGCGACATTTTAAAAGGCAAGCTTTTGAATGAAAGCATGATGCAATTCAAAATATTTGATAAACGGATTATATACCTTACTAAGGTAGCTGAAGAAGTAAACCAACTGGACAAGATATATAGTAAGCTTTACCAGCAGTATACCGAAGAACTTGAACATAAAGTGGGAATGTTAAGCAACCTGATGGAACCTTTGCTCATTATCTTTGTGGGTATCCTCGTAATGATTATATTAATATCAATGTACCTTCCGCTATTTCAGTTGAGCACAACAGTGTTTTAGCAGAAAATGGCATACAAAATTAAGCAATAAAAAGAATTCTCAATTATATAAACCATTTATTAATTCTCTTGTTAGTAAAATAACAATATGTATATTTAATATGACAATGAAAACCAAAATTGCATTCTTCGACACCAAACCATACGATATAGAATCTTTTAACGAGTTGAACAAAAATTACGGATATGATATAAAATATTTTAAATATCATCTCACACAAGACAACATTGTTCTTGTACAGGGTTTTGATATGGTTATTGTTTTTGTGAATGATATAATTAACTCTTACATGATCGAGAAATTAACTGATTTTGGGGTTAAGTTAATAGCTTTACGGTCATCCGGGTTTAACAATATTGACTTGAAAGCAGCGCAAAACAAAATA
>CAZWGG010000496.1:0-4570 GCA_964633305.1 uncultured Bacteroidales bacterium | reverse complement strand
ATATTACAGTTGATACAATAGTAAAAAATGCCAAAACAAATTCAGAAGGTGAAATTGGAGATGGAAAAATATGGATTATACCCATTGAAGAGTGTATCCGGATAAGAACCGGGGAAAAAGGTGGCAAAGCCATTTAGTTAATGTTCAGATAAAACACAGGACTATGCTATATTTTATAGTCCTGTGTTTTTTATAACGTAATTTCAAATAAATCATTGATTTTTTCTAAAGAATATCCTATCTTCATCCCATCCTGAAAAAAAATGATATTTTATTGATTGATTTATCAATTTACACTGTAAAATGAAGAGGTATATTCTTATAATTCCTGCAGTACTGATTCTTATCGCAATCTATTTTATCTTTTTACATGATAAAGCAAAGCGTTGGTCAAAGGAATGGGAAGAAAGCTATGAAAATTTCCAACCCTCACCAAAAATTATGGATATTATTGGGTTGGAGAAAAACATGTATGTTGGTGAAATTGGAGCGGGAAACGGAAGATTTGCCGTTAGGGTGGCTAAACGTGTTGGCAATAAAGGTATGGTATTTGCCAATGATATTGACCTGAAAGCGGTAAGGTTTATGAAACGGCGATGTGAACGTGAAGGAATTTCAAATATGAAAGTAATACTCAGCAGGGTAACAAACCCTTATTTTCCCCGTAATGCACTTGATTTGGTTTATGTTATAAATACCTATGAGTATTTCTCCGATCCGGTGAGGTTGCTGGCTAATACACGATCATCACTAAGATCAGAAGGGAAACTTGCTATAGTTGCACCTGATCCGAAAAAAAATAAAAGTAGGAGAAGAAGAAATTCAATTCCAAAAGAAACAATTTTACAGCAAGTATCCTCTGCAGGCTATGAACTTGTAAAAATGGATACTACATCTCTTATTTATGATAATGTATACATTTTTAAGAAATGAGTTAAGGTGTAATAACTTAAATCCTTATACCTGTACATAAATATGATCGCTTAAAATTTTGATTATATTTACTCAAAAAATAAAATCATATAATGTCTGGCAGAGTGAGAATAGGTTATGTACAATTGACAAGTAATAAGTCAAAAGATGAAAATATAAAGAAGATATCTGAAAAAATAGATAAACTTGCAAAAGATGGTGCACAGGTGATATGTTTACAGGAGTTGTTTAGCACGATGTATTTTTGCGACAAAGAACAACATGAGAATTTTTCATTGGCCGAAAGTATACCTGGTGATACAACAAAATATTTCCAGCAAATTGCAAAGAGATTAAAAGTTGTACTAATACTTCCTATTTTTGAAAAACGAACAAGTGGGATTTACCATAATACCGCTGTAGTGATTGATGCTGACGGTTCATTTTCTGGAATATACCGGAAAAGCCATATTCCTGATGATCCGGGATTTTATGAAAAATTTTACTTTACACCAGGTGATACAGGTTACCAGGTCTTTAAAACAAGGTATGCAAAAATTAGTCCGTTGATTTGTTGGGATCAATGGTTTCCCGAAGCTGCACGTATTGCAAGTCTTGCAGGTGCCGAGATAATTTTTTATCCTACTGCTATTGGCTGGGATGTGAATGAAAAAAATGCAGCTGTAAATAATGAACAATTACAAGCATGGAAGACGATACAGCGTGCCCATGCCATTGCAAATGGTGTCTACGTTGTTTCTGTGAACAGGGTAGGTAGAGAGTCCGGCACTAAATTTTGGGGAAGTTCGTTTGTGAGTAACCCTTTTGGTACGTTAGTTTATGAATCACCGTCTGATAAAGAAGACGATACAGTTGTTGAAATTAACCTTGATGCCATAGAGTATTACAGAACTACCTGGCCCTTTTTAAGAGACAGAAGAGTAGATAATTATGATCAGATACTAAAAAGATATTTAGATTAAAGCAAATGGGTACCCCTGGATCGTCAGGTTATTATTTTCCTGCTGAATGGTCAGCACATGAAGCTACGTGGCTTACTTTTCCTTGTCATGAAGAATCTTTCCCGGGTAAAATGAAGGAAGCGGTTCATACGTTTATGGAATTTGTAAAAGTGATTTCAAAAGGAGAGAAGGTGAGAATAAATGTACATGATGGAAAAGTAAAACAGCAAGTTGCTCATTTAGTGGAAAAGTTTGAGATTCAACAAGAACAGGTTGAATTATATGTGCATCCAAGCAATGATGTTTGGTGCCGCGATCATGGCCCGGTTTTTCTTATTAATCCATCAGCATCAAAAAACAAAAAAATAATTGTTAACTGGGAATTTAATGCGTGGGGTGAAAAATACCCTTTTAAACTTGATAATGTAATTCCCGGGTTAATTGCGAAAAAACACAGACTAAAAATGTACCGTCCGGGAATTGTAATGGAAGGGGGCAGTGTTGAATGTAATGGTATGGGTACATTACTTACCACTGAAACTTGTTTGTTAAATGTTAACCGTAATCCACATTTACAAAAAGATAAAATTGAAAAATACCTACAAGAATTTTACGGTGTTGAACAGGTATTTTGGCTAAAGAAAGGTATAATAGGTGATGATACGGACGGACATATTGATAACCTAACACGATTTGTTAGAGAAGATACGGTAATTACTATGGTTGAACCCAATATAACCGATTCTAACCATAAATCATTAAACGATAACAGGAAACTTTTGAATGCATTCAGGCTAACTAATAGTTCACCGTTAACAATTATCGATATTCTCATGCCAAATCCTGTTTTTTACAATGGACAGAACCTTCCTGCATCGTATGCTAATTTTTATATCTCAAATTATGCGGTAATTGTTCCGGTATTTAACTGCAAAAATGATCAGGTGGCTATTGATATATTTGAAAAGATATTTACCGATCGCAAAGTAATTGGCATTGATTCGACAAGCCTTATGTTAGGTTTTGGCAGTTTTCATTGTCTTAGCCAGCAGGAACCGGCAGTGTGATGTGATATGGACTTAAAAGTTCGAAATTGTTTGTTTTTAAAGATAATACTCATAAAATTGATTTTTTCAACAAAGTTTTCTGTGTAATAATATAATTTTAGATGCCTTTTTGCCTGGAAATAAGAAATTGCCATGTAATAAATAATGTGTTGCATCTATGTTGTTTTATTAAGCTATAACTTACTTCTTTTAACCAGCTGTAACAAAACTGTAACCTCCAAAACGCTTAAAATTTATTATGAATGTGAGATACCCCAACAAAAATTTGGAGAAAATAAACTGGGCAGTATAGTTCCATTAAAATAGGTAAATGACTTGCGAAAAGCCGATATTGTAATAATCTCATCTGAAAAACTAAGAGGAGGCACTGCTTTGCAATATTATAGGATGACAGGTACTAAGGAGAATAAAACTGAAAGCATACGACATTTTGAGCTGGCATTAAGTTAATGGGAGAAAGTTGTAGAAATTACGAACAAATATATTGATGAAATACCCTTGCTCCATTTAGGTGACCGTTTTAATAATGGTGGTAACAAAAGGTCGCAAGCAAAGTTTTCATGGGCTAACTTTACAGATGAAGTAAGATATGATATTGAGATAGCAAAGAATTCCAGGCCGGACAAAAATGACAATTGACTGCTTTAGTTATGATATCTTTTATAGATGTTGTGAATTTAAAATTATTTTGGAGTTTATTCAGAAAATAAAGAAATGATAAGTATATTAGTATCTTAAATGTTGCAATCCTGGTGTAAATCTTATTGAAAAACTAAAATATTGAATGTTATGAGAATTACTTTTTTTTCACTCTTAATGACAGGTATAATAATTACTTTTTTTTCATGTGCAGAATCAACTGCAGATAAAAAATTCTGGCCAGAAGAAAAATCGCCAGAAATTATAGGGCAAAAAATTATTGATGATTTGTTTACCCGTAATGATTTTATGATGTACAGGTCAGACCATTGCACAGCAGTTCATTATGCAGAGGTTTGTACCGGTTATGGAGCTGCAAGATTGGCTGGGTTATCGAACGACTCTGTAACCATACAAAAATTATCAGCCCGCTATATGAAAGTTATAGATGATAGTATTATAAACACGGCAAATCATGTGGATGCAAATGTATATGGAATTTTACCCCTTGAACTATATCTTCAAACCGGAGAAAAGAAATTCTTAAAGCAAGGGCTTGAATTGGCTGATAAACAATGGGAAAATCCTTGGCCAGATGGATTAACTAACCAAACAAGATATTGGATTGATGATGTTTGGATGATAGGTAGTTTACAAGTTCAGGCGTATAGAGTAACTGGTGAAGCAAAATATCTTGAAAGGGCAGCAATAGAAATAGAATCGTATCTTAAAAAGCTACAACAACCTAATGGTTTGTTTTATCATGGGGAAAAAGCTCCCTTCTTTTGGGGACGGGGAAACGGCTGGGTAGCTGCAGGATTAGCAGTATTGTTATCCGAACTTCCTGAAAGTAATTCGCATTATGTGTCGATTGTTAAAGGATATAAAAAAATGATGAATGCTTTGCTTGAATATCAATCTGATGATGGTATGTGGCGACAATTAATTGATAAAGAGGAAGCATGGAAAGAAACTTCATCAACAGCAATG
>CAZWGG010000495.1:0-4577 GCA_964633305.1 uncultured Bacteroidales bacterium | reverse complement strand
TATCCAAAACAACAAGGAGTTTCTTTCCAAACAACAAGTTCTTTTATCCAAAATGTTTCTTTTCCATTCGATACTCAATTATTTGTTAACTGGTTGTCAATTTGCCTAGGAGCAAATATTTTTGTTTATAAAAAATTACTTCAAAACTGCTTTGACACCCTAGCCTTAATGTCAAGTACAGCTTTATATAAATGGTTTTCAAAGAAAGCATTTTTAAATTGCTTCTTTTTCATATTCTTTATCAATTTAAGGGCATACGGAAGATCGAATTTTTGTTGTGGCAGGTAAAGGAACAAGCCTTGTTGAGAAAGTCTTTCAGCCAGGTATTCTTGTTCTGTTTGTCCGGGAGTTGGAATAAGCAAAGCCATTTTATTCATGCTAATTAAGTCCATAATAGTTGAATAACCCGATCGGCATATTATATTGTCACTTGTTGAAAGAAGTTCAAAAAAATCATTATCATTTACAAGGTTTAAAAGTGTAACTGAATCTTTTGCAATGTGTTTGTTGTCTTTCCCAGGTAATCCTCTTATTACCAGCGTGATTATTTTTGACTTATTTGCTTGTGTTATAATTATATTTTCCAATATTGTTCGTTGTGGTTCCGGACCCGATAAAATTACCAGGAGTTCGTAACCTTTTGATAGTAATGGGCCTGTTTTTTTCCTAAATTTTGCAAACCTGCTAAGTATTCCTATATATTTTACATTAGGGGCAATACTTCTACCATGAGACAATTCTCCGCTCAAACTATTTTTTGCATTGGCTAAATCGGGAACCCAGCATTCATTAAAATTTAATGTAGCAGCTTTAGTGATTTTCCACAATGTTTTTTGTAATATTCTTAAGGGTTTGGGCAAACGGATATATAACTGGTGGGTAATTAATATGGAGTATACCTTTTTATTCCATAGCCCGTAGCGGTTATCTGAAATAATAATGCTAATTGAGATTTTTTTCAAGATATTTTTTAAAGCAAAATGTTCAAATAATGTTAACAAGATTATTTTTGGTACCTGGAAAAGCAGACCCAAAAAAACATTTTTCTTCCAATATTTAATTAAAAAATATGGTACTTTAATGTAAGTAACCCTTGGGAAAAAAGTTTTCAGGTATTCATATACTTTACCCGAAGCACCAATTATCACTTCAAAATCTTCTTTTATTAACTCTTCAATTATGGGGATACACCTTGAAGCATGGCCTAAGCCCCAGTGCAACGGACAGACCAGTACCTTTTTTTTTGATGGTTCCATAAATATTTTTTATGCAGAAACAAGAGTTTGTATCCCTAGTTTTTCGATCTTTTTAGCAATTTTCATGAGTTCATTTTCAGGAACTTTTTGTAAATCTGAATGAGGAGTGTCCCTGGCAATGGTATAAACCATTACACTTTTCGGATTAATTTCTTCAATACTTTTGAGTAAAGCATTAACTTCTTTTTTAGTTGTATTATCAATGTACTGACCCTTTATTTTACCTGTAAAAAATAGTGTTTGAATGATTAAACCACCTTTGAATTTTTTAAGATTTTTAATAGTTTCTTCTAAGGAAAAATTACTATTCGGACAATTTATTAGTCGCTGAGTTTCTTCTATAGCCGAATCAAGCTTAAGTATATTAAAGTCAACCTTGTTTAATGCACCAACAATTAATTTGTCATGTATAGTAGTAGCGTTTGAAAGTACCGCTATGTTTACATCAGGCATATATTTCAGTTTTAATTCAACTGTATCGTCTACAATGACTGAAAATTCAGGATGTAAGGTTGGCTCACCATTTCCGGCAAATGTTATACTATCAAGTCTTTCTTTTTTTTGAATAATTTCTTTCATTCTTTCCTCCAGCATCACCTTTATATTCTGCCTTGTTGGAAGTGAAGAAACTACACCGGTTGAATCATGCGTTATGCCACATTCACAATATATACAGTTGAAATTACATATTTTTCTGTTATTTGGAAGCAAATTAATACCAAGTGATTTCCCCAGTCGTCTGCTGAATACTGGGCCGAAAATAGTTGTGTCAAATAAAAAAGTCGCCATTTTTAATGTAAAAGAGATGATAATAACCAAGCGACAAAAATAGTAAAACTACTTTTTATCCCGAAAACAAAAAAGGTGCAAAAAGTTTGAAGATGTGAAAATGATTATAATAATCTTGTAGGAGATTGAAAATGAATAGAGAATTTAGCACAAATGCAAATAAATTAGAATTATTTTTGAATAGTTATAATTAAATCAGATACTATAGCCTGTTTAATAAAACCTGGTTCTTTGTTATCATCATCAAGAATATAACCTTTAATGTGGGTGTATTTTTTATTAGTAAGTCTTTTTGAACAGGAATAATTTCTTGAATATCCGTCTTTTCTTAGCTTAGTTACATTAAAATATTCTCTTTTTCCTGTTTCGGAGCCATCATTATACCAAAAGTATGCTGTAATATGCGGATTTACCGATTGATCGATATTACGAATCTGAATTTTTGCACTTATCGTGTATAAACCAGTCTCGGTAATAGCTACATTAAATGGCACTTTACTCCTTGGGCCATCAACAGGGAGATGGTATTTTCTCTTTTCTTTCCAAATCACATTTGTTTTTGTTTCTTCATTTTTATTTGAAGAAGACAGGTTATCCTGCATTTTTGATAGTTGCGTAATTACTTTATCGTATATTTTATTTAGTGCATCGGTCTTTTTTGTGTAATAAACCAATGATGAATCAAATTGGGCCTTTGTTATGTTATGTTTATCCATTACCCATCCATATAAAAGAGAGGAATCAAGGGTGTAATCAAGTTTAAAAGAATAGTTCATTGACATAACCCCATTTGCTTTATAAATGTCCACTAAGATCGGGACCATCTTACGCTGCGGGATTATATGCTTTTTTTTAGATGAACAAGAAAGAAAAATTACAAATAATATAACGCCCAAAAAGGTATTCTTCATATTTTTATTGTGTCATACAAACTATGTCATACAAAGTTAATCTTTAATTCTTGTAAATTTATAACTTATCATTAATTCATGTGAACCATAGCTATAAGTTCCTAATGGATTTAACACAATATCATACGAATAACCAATCTGAATTTTATCTTCATAAATATAACCGGCAAGAATTGAAAGTGCTTCCTGTGTCCGGTATGAAAGCCCGAACCACACCATATTACGGTACCAGCCCCTTACATTAAAATCTAACTGGTATGGGGCAGGTGTAACCTTTTTCAATATAAGAGTAGGTTCCACTGCCCACTCCCGGTTAATAAAATATTTGTAGCCACCGGTAAGATAAAAATGGCTTTTCAATTTACTTAAACCCGTGGCTTCTTCACCTAATTTTATTTTATTGTTTATTAACTGGGTAGCAACAAATCCAACATGATATGTTGAAGAATACATGTATAAACCAACTGATGCATCGGGCAAATAATAGGTATATTGCGCGTTATGATACACGGGGTCATCTACATCGGACATGGTTACCTTGCCCAGGTCAACCTTATATTGCATAACACCCAGGTTTACTCCCATTGATACTTTTATGTCTTCATTAACCGTATAATAGTAAGCATATGAACCATACGCGCTACCAATACTAACAGACCCTGCGACGTCATAAGATAGTGTACCTCCCCAGCCCATGGGGTATTTTACCAAAGGGCCAAAAATACTCAACGTATTTGTAAGGGGGGCATCATTAAAGCCAACCCATTGAAACCTGTTATTTGAAATAATTTGAAAATAATTGTGTGTTCCTGCAATAGCCGGGTTTATGGCAAAAGGATTTGTCATAAACAGGGTGGTAAGCGGCTTTTGTTGTGCCTTTATACCTCCAATTGCTAAACTAATTATTATGCAAATAGATGTAAGTTTTTTCATGTTATCGAATTAATGTTACAGCTCCTATATAAGGTTCTTCTCCGTTTGTTAATTGTATGATATAATAATATGTACCTACTGGCATATCTTTGCCATTTCGTGTACCATCCCAGGCCTGGTCATCTCCATAGCCTTTTGAATAGAATATTCGTTCTCCCCACCGGTTAAATACTTGAACTTCAATGTTTGGACCATAGTCCGCAGCATTCTTAATAATCCATTTGTCATTGTATCCATCATTATTGGGTGTGAAACCAGTAAAGATTTCTAAATCTCTAATAACCTCAACTCCAATAGCATCTAATGAGATACAACCATTTTCAGTAGTTCCATAAACTACGTAGGAGATACCATATGAAGTGGCTAATAAGGTTATCGTTTGTGCAGAGGTATCACTTACTCCGGTTGACGGGGACCACCTGTATTCAACAAAACCCGACGATGCCATTAATGTATAATATTCACCAACATTCAAATACACGACACTGTCTATGTTAAGTTGGCCCGTAGGATCGGTAATCTCCATATCTACTATAGGATATACATCAAGACTCACGGTATCCATTTCATAACAACCGTTTTTATAAGCTTTAATAATTGGTCTTACAATCCGGTTTGTATATATATTCGGAGTAAGTACTGTTGTGTCATCTATATACACCTCCATATCTCCTGGCCATACTAAATC
>CAZWGG010000494.1:0-4587 GCA_964633305.1 uncultured Bacteroidales bacterium | reverse complement strand
AAGATCACCGTTGTCATTCATATAACTATAGAGTGTGTAACTTAAAATAAGGTTGGGATTATTCCCCAAAAACCTTACTTCTGTTTCATATAAAGGATTAGCCCGTCCGGATTCATTTGCAAATTGTGTCATAGCCACATCAGTAGTTAAGAACTTAGTGTCGGGGTCATTATAAAGCTCCTGGATACCTGTACTTGAAATATTTGGTTTTGCATACAATTGCCGCAAATAAATTTTAAGTTTTAATGTATTTGCAAATTGCTTCCACTTTTCCATACTGCCTGAAAAAAGTATGTCTTCTATACCAACATCTTCAACTGTTTCCGATTCAAAATCTTGAGAAAGGGCAAAGTCAATGCGTGCAATAAGACTGTCATATATATCTTTTCCACTTTCAAAATGAGGAGTTGTAAGTTCTTCTTCTCCTTTAAGGGCTTTGGAAAAGGGTATTTCATCATATAAATCGGCAAGAAGCTGGAAAGTAAAACATTGCATTACTGTTGCAATGAGGTAATAATTCCAGTTTTGATTCTCGTAAGAAAGGTTTTTAATGTATTCAAAATTCTTTAAAGCCCCGCTGTACAATTCACCATATTGCCTGTTGTCGAAAGTGCTGCTGCTGATATCATAGGAATCGAGCCCGGTATATTGAGATGCTCCCAGCGATTGGGTCCAGTGTTGTGACCAGAGGGCCCCCAGTACCTGGTATTTTCCGCCATATACATAAGCTACAGAAGATATTCCTGCTGCAAGTGTTAATTCTTCGCTGGCTTCGCCGGGGTTATTCGGGTCTTTGTTTATATCGAGCCAATCTTCACATGAAACGAAAAGTGTTAGTGAAATAAAGAGTATTACCTTAAACACGGAAACACGTGAACACGGAGATTTTATAAAATGTGACCTATCTCTTTGTGGTGTTATGATGTTGAATATATGATTTATTTTATGCATTGCAAGAATCTTTGTTTGTTCTTATTTTTCTATAAATTCCATACTGTTGATGTTTTCTATAATATTACCCTCAAACTAAGGGTTACACTTCGCACCGTTGGTTGGGCCCCATACTCTCCGAAGTCACCATTCAGGTCGGTGCCAAAGGTTGTAAGTTCCGGGTCAATGTATATTTGATCTTTTGGGGTCCATAAAAGGAGATTTCTACCTATTACACTAAGCTGCAAATTACTAATTCCTAATTTTCCTGTTATTTTTTTGGGAATATAGTATGAAACGATGACCTCTCGTAATTTTACATAAGATTTATCAATAAAAGAAATGCCATCTAATTCACTTCCTCCGTTTCCCCAATAGTCAACAATAGTAACGGCATTAAGGGGGATGGTATTTGTTTCGTAAATCGGGTACCCATTAGCATCTTTCCCAATTTCGTATACGGCATTAGGAACAACAAATGGTTCGCGCATGTTATATAGTGTTACAGGAACAGTTCCTGCCCATACCGATATGTTTTTTGTTCTTGAATACATAATGCCGCCTTGTTTAACATCAAGGGTAGCAGATAAAGAAAGTCCTTTATATGATATGCGGGTAAGAATGCCTCCGGTATAGTCGTATTCCCTGTCGCCATACTCTACCATATCTTCGGCTGCACGGGGAAGGCCCCTGTTGTCGACAACTATCCTGCCTTGTTCGTCACGCATTGCTGTCCGGCCTTCAAAAATACCTACCGGACGGCCAGGTTTTCCGACGAAATAAATTTGCTGTCCGCCATCAACAGAAATACCATTAAATACAATACGGTCAAGTCCATCTGTTAACTCAACCAGTTTATTCCGGTTATAAGCGACATTAAAGGATAAATCCCATGTTAGGTTTCTTGTTTTAACCGGTATAATGTTCAACAGGGCTTCAATTCCTTTGTTGGTAAGTTTCCCCAGGTTAATTGTTTTTGAACTGTAACCTGATGAGTTAGGGAGGGGAGCGGGCCAGATAAGGTTAGTGGTGGTTTTGTCGTAGTATGTGAAATCGATTCCGATACGGTTGTTCAGAAAACGAATATCCGTACCTGCTTCGAATTCGGATGTTAATTCAGGCTTAAGCTCTTCGTTACCGATTAGGTTAGATACTTCATAAGAGTTAACCCCATTAGGGAGTGGGTATCTGAGAAATCCAAATCCATCTGAATGGCCACCATTTACAAAAACATTATAAACACGGTAGGCAGGGGCATCGTTACCAACTCTTGTCCATGAAAACCTTAGTTTTCCATACGGGATAATTTTTTGTGCATTGGGGATTAACTCGCTAAAAACAAAAGATGTATTAACCCCTGGATAGAAAAATGAATTATTTTTTACAGGCAAAGTTGAGCTCCAGTCGTTTCTTGCTGTGGCAGTGACAAAAACAATGCTTTTGTAAGAAAGATCGACACTGCTGAAAATACCTACAAGCCTTCTTTGGTAGAAACTTTCATCGGCAAATGGTGTTTCGGATGAATTGGATATATGGTAAAACTCAGGAATAGTGAGATTGCTAACCTGGGCAAAGGTGACTTTACTCGATCTTTGATTCAGGTTACTTCCCACCAATGCATTTATTCCAAAGTTATTTATCGTTTTTTCAAAGTTTAGCAAAAAATCACCGTTAAGTTGCAATTGGTATGAAGATGATTCACTTACCTGACCGGGTTCAAATATTGAAGCAAATTCATTGTTCCCTTCGGGTTCAATAATGGAGCGCCATTGTTTTAATTGTTCGTTAGACACATCGCCCCCAACACGTAAAATAGCTGAAAGGAAACCGGTAAAACCATAGTTGAATTCCAGGTTTCCATAAACCCTGTCTTCATTATTTGTATTGCCGTTTCTTTTAAGGATAAAGTAAGGATTTACCGTATATAAAGAGTAAAAATTATCAATGTTATTCCAGTTGCTTTCAATATCTTCAAGTTCAAGCAGGCTAATATCCCTGGGTGTTTGCATGATTTGGTTGTAAACAGATTGTTCTCCTTGTCCTGTAGGTACCGATTTGTTATTTTTTTTCACATAGTTGATAGACGACGAGGTAGAAAACTTATCGGATAATTTTGTCGAACCACGCAGCGATATAGTGTGCCGGTTATAGCTGTCGGAATTAGTCGGAAAAATTCCATCGTGTGTAATATTTGAATAAGAAAGGTAATAAGTGGTCAGTTCCGACCCACCTGACAGGGAGATAGCATTATTAAAGCTCATGCCGGTATCGAAAAAGTCCATAACATTATTTTCTAATCCCGTGTAAGCTTTTACCCTTAGTGAGTTATCGACTTCATTTCCCCAGTACCTTAATTTATTGTCAAATTGTGGTCCCCACGACATATTCTCATAACTAACTGCATCACCATGAATACCCTGGCCAAATTCGTTCTGGTATTTTACAAGCCTTAGGGGTTCTTCAAACGACACAGAGCTTGTTATTGATATTTCGGCTTTTCCGTCTTCTTTAATTTTTCCCTTTTTTGTTGTTATAATTATTACCCCATTAGCGGCCCTTGCCCCATAAAGCGCTGCTCCACCGGAACCTTTCAGGAAACTGATACTTTCGATATCATCGGGGTTCAGGTCGTTTACTTTATTACCAAAATCTGTGCCTCCATTTATAGATGTACTTCCGGATGAACCGTTATTTACCGGTACCCCGTCAATAATAAATAGTGGCTGGTTTGAACCTCCTATTGATGAAATTCCCCGGAGTAAAATCCGGGTAGAAGAGCCAGGTGCACCTGAAGAGGAGCTGATATCCACCCCGGCTATTTTTCCTTGCAGTGAATTGAGTACACTTCTATCCCTGCTTTCGGTTATTTCGTCGCTCAAAATGTTTGTTGCAGAGTACCCCAATGCTTTTCTTTCTCTTTTTATTCCCAGGGCAGTTACGACAATTTCCTGGAGTTCGTAAGCCTGGGGATTAAGGGCTACATTTATTTGTGACCTGCCGTCTAGAATGATCTCCTGGCTTTGCATTCCAACAAAACTGAATACAAGCGTGTTTTGGTCTGCCGGCATATCAATAGAATAAAATCCTTCGATATTTGTTGTTGTCCCGATATCGGTATTTTTAACCACAACAGTTACGCCGGGTATGCCAAGACTATCTTCTGAGCTGATAACTGTTCCCGATATGGTTTGTTGTGTACAGGCTTTATAAATGCAAAAAAAGCTAACACTAAGTATGAGTATAAATTTTTTTTTTCGCGCCCAGTTCATTGTAGTAATCTTGTTTATTCAAAACTATCAAATTTTCTGATAAAAATTTGTATTTAACTTGTAAAATTAATTTTTTTGGGATAGGAAAAAAGTTTCTAAATCTACAATAACGACAAAATAAAATTTGGCCATAGCAGGAGGCAAAAACCTCATGAAAAAGGTTAATATGGTAATTTGAGAACAGATATATTTCTTTATTGGTGATTTTGGAGGTTAGGAACATAAAAGTTCATAAACCTGGAAATATTGCACACCCTAAATTCTTTATTTAACATATAATCACTATGTTAGTATAGAGCATAATTGAATAATTTCTACGTGTAATATAAATATATTCATTATTTATATTTGTGATATATGCAATATAAGATAATAGTTATGATAATAT
>CAZWGG010000493.1:0-4595 GCA_964633305.1 uncultured Bacteroidales bacterium | reverse complement strand
TCAGACAAACAATCGGCAATAATAAATAAAGCCGCATTAAAATTATTTGGGCTAAAAAGTCCGGAAGACGCTATAGGAGAAATAATTGTGGGAGGAGATGAAAGAGAAATTATAGGAGTTATCGATAATTACCATCATCTTTCGTTAAAAAATGATTATCAGCCAATAGTCTATTCTTATAATCCAAGCAGGTTTACTATTTTTTCAATTAAAATAAATGATAATAGCTTTAAAAATAGTATTTCATTAGCTAAAAGTAAATGGGAAAAAATATTTCCTAATAATCCTTTTGAAAGCTTTATTTTAGAGGAAAACTACTATAATCAATACAAAAGTGAGTATCTTTTTGGTAGAATATTTTTAGTATTTACTATTATCTCTATAGTGATATCATGTATAGGTTTATTTAGTTTATCATATTACGATACATCACTGCGCGTCAAAGAAGTTGGAATAAGAAAAATATTAGGTTCATCTATTATTAACCTTTTCTGTGTTTTAAGCAAAGATGTTATGAAATTAAGTATTTTTTCTTTGATTATAGCATGTATCCTGGGTTATTATTATATTGATAAATGGTTGCAGAACTTTCAATTCAGAACAGAAATAACAGTTGATGCATTTATTATGGCTGCTATTGCTCTTTTATTAATAAACATTATAACAATAAGCTATAACATATACAGGGTTGCAACAATAAATCCGGCACAAATTATAAAAGAAGAATAGAATGCTTTTCTAAGCCAATCCGTAGAATTCAGTACATTTATAAATATCAAGTAAATCTTTTTAGAAAAATATCAATCCAATTCCAATGATTTACATCATTAATCCCGCCAGCAGAAAACATAAAATCGTATTGCATACACTCGATCAACCTTCATTACGGCTTCCGTATGGCCCTGCTGTATTGGTATCACACCTTAAAAAGAAAGGAATTAAGACAGTTTTTAAGGATTTACGCCAGGAAATAAATGAAGGTTATACAAGAAATGTTTCCCATGATGAAATAATAAAATGGTTAGATGAATCTATTTTATCGGATTCATTGAATATCTATTTAAAAGAATGCCTAAAGTATTTGCCTGATATTGAATCAGTAAAATTAGTGGGTATTTCAATTTTTTCTTTTATGGAACATGGGTATGGAATGTCATTAGCAAAATTTATCAAACAAGAATATCCTCAAATAACCATATGTATTGGAGGCCCTCATATAACCCTAAAAAACATCATTTTGCCCCCGTACGTCGATTTTCTTGTAAAAGGATACGGAAATACCCCTCTTGAACACATTGTTCAGCATATCGTAAATAAAAAGGAATTAGACCCGTCATTCCCCGGTTTACATTTCATAAAAGACAATAAGCCGGTTGACAACGGTGTAAATTATGAAAGTATTGAAGATGAAGAGTTGCCTGATTTCTCAGATCTTGATCTTGAAAAATACCAGCTCAAGTATTTTGATGAAACAGCTAAAGTAAATAAAAAGGTCATCTCTGTACCTTACAGAATATCAGTGGGGTGTATTAACGCCTGTTCATTTTGCGCCTTTAGGCTTGGGTTTAAAAAAGGAAATAAAAGCATTCCAAAAGTCATTCGAGAAATGAATGCATTAAACAAACTTGTTCCAAATGTATACCTTGCTTTTGCTGATTGTACAATTAGCAACGATATAAACTACCTTCATGAATTCTTAGATGGACTAATTAAAAACAATGAAAAAATCAACTGGCAGTCGTGTGCTAACGTTGACAAAATGAATTTTGAGCTGCTTGATAAAGGAGCTAAAGCTGGATGGAAAAGAATCTACTGGGGATTCGAACATTTTAGCAAGCATATGCAACAAATCTATAATAAAACTTTTGATACAAATCAAGCAGAAACAATAATAAAATATGCTTCAAAAGTTGGTATTGAAAGCGAAATTGCTTTAATATTTAATGGCCCTCAAGAGAGTATGCAAGATGTTCGTATACAAAAGAAAGGAATAAAAAGATATTTACGGTACCCTAATATCGTTTTCCGTAACTACTTTTATAAACTTAATGAAGATACATTAATGTACAAAAATCCAGGCAAATATAATATTGAAGTATTGTCTGAACCTTCGCCATATGAAGAATCAATTATATGGAAACCTAAAAACCAATCGTTAAAAGACTTTAAAAAAAAGCATGAAATTATTGAGAAAAAAAGACAGGAGTTAACCGTTTTAAATAACATGGCAATAAAAATCCGGGCTAAAAAGATTAGAATACCTATATTTATGCTTTTTATACTAAGTAAATTGTATTATAATTTACTTAGTATAAAAAGCAAATAACATAAATCGCCTTACAATGGGAAAAAAAACATCTAATTTCCGACAAAAACATCCATTAATAGGAAACTTGTTATATCTTGTTCATTTAAGAATAAAGGAAATTACAGGTGGAAAAACTCCAGGTCAGCTAAAGATAAAAGTATCTGACTTTCCTCCTGTTTTCAATATGCCTTCAGCCGATTTCCTGTTCATAAAATCCGATATTCACAATGAATATAGCTTTAATGGTGTTTATTTTGACTTTATGGACTTCATAAACAAAAAAGTTACCCGGTATTCTGTTTCTGTCCCTTACTTATCAAAAACAATAAAAAAATGCAAAAAAGAAATTTCAGGGCATAAGTTGCCTGAAAATTTTTCTTTTAAAGGTTATTATAA
This sequence comes from uncultured Bacteroidales bacterium, assembly GCA_964633305.1. Lineage (GTDB taxonomy): Bacteria > Bacteroidota > Bacteroidia > Bacteroidales > UBA10428 > CAZWGG01. The sequence continues at coordinate 1,891 of CAZWGG010000493.1, read as the reverse complement.
TGGTAATAAAATTACCCCCCATTCAAGCCATATAACACGCGACGGATATATATTGGCTGCAAATACTAATTATATTATTTATATTGATACTAATGAAAATACCTGTAAGCTATTACCGGAAAATTATTATGACCGGATTTATTCCTATACAGACACTGGAGGATTTTCTCCTGATTACAAATACTGGTATTTTATCCGCTGGCCATTTAAAGAATACCTTGAGAGAAAAAAAGAACTTACGTGTGAAATAGGAAGAATAATAATTTCAGAAGGAAAAATAGAAATAATTGACCAAATAAAATGTAGGAATAATATTCATAATATCACCTGTTCTCCAAATAATAAATACCTGGTATTCGCTATTTTTGAACAATTCCCGAATGTTCCCTATCCCACTGTTCCTTTGCATGATGATATAGATGGATACCGTAAATCGCATGAAGCTGGATTAAATCCCGGATATGTTGTTACGTATAACCTGGGAACTAAAAAATACTGGGAAACAAAAGTTAATGTCCCGGTACCCGGCCATACTGAATTTGACCCTGTTCATGAAAATATTTTTTATACATTTTCTCACAATTTTTCAGGCACTACTTTTGATGGTGCAGAACCCGAAAGGGTATTAGAGGGTCCTGGGGCAATATCCAAAATGAAAATAAACGAAAATAATACCGAAATAATCAAGGAATATTCTGATTATGATTTCTTTAGGCTTACTCAACATTTTGTTTATTGTAAAAATAATAAACCCTATATTGCCGTTAGCACTATTCCATACAGAGTTTCAATAGTAGATGCTGATGAGATGAGAACCGAAAAAAGAATTAAAATACACCCTTATCCATTACCCGATTTAAGCTTAACCGGGAATTCAGTTGCGCCAAGAACGGCCCCTCCTACAATTAATTTTTCAAGTGACAGGAGATATATTCTTTTAGGATACGCTCACGAATATTGTATATATGACCTGGAAAAAAATGATTTCGAGGATACCCTATTTTCAATTGGCAAAAGAGGCCGTGGTCATACTTGTGATGTAGGGTTCTGAACATATTAATAAAGTAGTAAACAAAAAGTCTAATATATATGAAAATCAATGACTTAATTGAGCCAAAACAAACACTATGTAATGTGAACAAAGTTTTTAATGAATATCATATAACATTTGTTCCTACAATTAGTTGGAGTTTTAAAAATTTCCTTATTGAAATAACAGAATTAATAGAAAATGAAAAAATAAGTATTCTTCAGCTTTTTGTGTTTGGAAGCATTAAATATTTGAATGTATTCTTAAATGAATTTAAATATTTAAATATGGAAATACCTCCGTATACGTGGGTAGGTAATGAAAATACGGACGATTTTTATGGTATTTATCTCCATGCCATAAAAAACACCAAGGTTATACCCATTAAAGAAAACAATAAAATAATTGGGAATATATATTCTGACGATTATGTTAAATATTGTTACATGGACGGAATATTACCCGATGCAGAAAAAAATAACAATTCTGATGAAACAAAGTCGGTACTTAATAAAATAAATTATTTGCTAGAAAATGCCGGAATGGAAATGATAGATATCGTCCGTACCTGGTTTTATAATAAAAATATTCTCGCTTGGTATGATACCTTTAATAAAATAAGAACTTCCTTTTATAAAGAAAAGAAAATATTTCAAAATATTGTGCCTGCCAGCACAGGAATTGATGGGGTGAACCCTATGAATAAGTCACTAATAAGCAGTCTGCTGGCCATTGAAGCGTTAAACGGCAACACGACAGTAAAAGAAGTGGATTCTCCATTACAAAGTTCAGCATGCAACTATGGTAGTTCATTTAGCAGGGCAACCGAGATCAAAACCCCTTGGTATAGAAAAATATTTA
>CAZWGG010000492.1:2446-4621 GCA_964633305.1 uncultured Bacteroidales bacterium | reverse complement strand
ATTTGATACCAATATAGAAATAACGGATATTTATGATAATCCAATTCTTTTAGATCAGGCAAAGCTAATTGAACATAATAATTTCAAATTATCAAATATTAAACAACTACCAACACAAGAATTGTATGAAACCTCGTATGCCCAAAAAAGAATGTTCATTCTGCATCAAAAGAACAATAAATCATATAATATTCATTTTGGCTATAGAATTTATGGAGCATACAATATTGATATATTAAAAGAAGCATTTAAAGTGGTTATTGAAAAACATGAATCTTTAAGAACTATATTTATAATAAAAGACAATGAATTAAAACAAAAAATACTAAAAAATATCAATTTTGAAATTGAAGTCGATGATGTTAGAGGAAATAAGGATTTAAAAGAAGCTATTAAAAAAAGAACCTTTGATTTTTCAAATACTACGTACAAACTGACAAATGGCCCATTAATCAGATCAAAATTATTAATTGAGGGTAAAGACTCATCCATCCTCTTAATAAACATACACCATATAATATTTGATGGTGAATCATTAACTATATTGGAAAATGAATTATTTGAAGCATATAATGCACTATCAATTCAAAGAGAAAATGTGAAAGACTCTTTAAAATTACAGTATAAAGAATATGCATATTGGCAAAATACGTTGATAAAATCCAATAGTGCAAATAGTTATATTGAGTATTGGAAAAATAAATTATCAGGAAATATAAATCCAATAAAATTACCGGTAGATTATTCAAACTCTTACCACAAACCAATCAATTTTAGAACTGAAATTCTGAATCTGGACAATCAAATTGATTCTAAGTTAAATACTTTTTCAGAAAATAGAAAAATATCAAAGTTTACAATTTTTGTCGGATGCATTAAAATTCTTTTTTATCACCTAACAAAACAAGAGGACATTATTGTTGGAATACCTTCTTCCGGGAGGTACTATAAAGGGCTTAGAGATCAAATAGGTAATTTTGTTAATACACTTCTTCTGCGTAATTCAGTTTTTCCTGATCAATCTCTCGGAGAATTTTTAGTGGATGTTAATAAAACAATGCAAGAAGCCATATCAAATCAGTATATCCCTTACGATTATATCGTTGATGATGTATTACAGTATAAAGGATCAAATAAAAATGATTTTTTGAAATTATTTCTCAACTATATTGAAAAAGAAAACAATGTTCCTAAAATTAATAATGCAAAATTAGAAAGGTTCAAGTATGGTTCTCATTCAGGTAAATTTGATCTTTCGATAGCCTATATTAAAGTTGCGAATAAAATTAAAATAGGAATTTCATATAATACGCATTTATTTTTACAATCAACAATCAAGATTTTACTTCTGAGAATTGAATCAATAATTACACAGGTTTTACATGATCCTGAAATTCTTATTAAAAATGTAAATATTTATAAATTACAAGAGGATAAACTTTTTAAAATTCTGAATATATCTGATGAAACTTATACTGATGCATACTATTTATCACCTTTACAAAAAAAAATATATTTAAGTTCGTTATTGTACCCTAATAATTATGGCTATAGAATTATTGGGTATAGGTGTTTTAATGAAAAAATAGATCCCTTAAATTGGAAAAAAGCTTTCATAAAACTTGTTGAAAAGCATGATACTTTCCGAAAAGAATTTTTGCAACTTGATAACGAAATATACCAATTGATTAGAAAAAATCCCACAAATCAATTTAATTACGACTATATAGAATTTAATGATACAGTCTCAATTGATGATTTTTGCAATAAAACCGCCCTAAGAACAAATGACATTAATCAAGAACTTTATAAATACTATTTAATCAAAGTAAATGAATACTATTATATCTCACTGATGAATATTCATCATTTAATTTTTGATGGAGTTTCCGGAATGCTTTTTCTTGAAGAACTTTATAATACCTACAAGAATATTAATACAAAAAACAAGATTGATATTACAAGTAACAACACATTTAAGGATTATGTTTATGAAAAATTAAAAAAACTTGATAATCCATCAACAGTCGCTTTCTGGAATAAAGAACTTAAAAAAATTGGTAATTCATTCCCTGTTCTTAAGAATAATCAATTATCTGAATATTGTACAGAAGTGATGAATTTTGAAAAGCACGAGAGCATTGAAATTTTACAATATTGTAAAGCACATACCAT
>CAZWGG010000492.1:0-2436 GCA_964633305.1 uncultured Bacteroidales bacterium | reverse complement strand
CAAAATCTTTATATCTTTTGTAGGCTTCTCAGGCCATAGTACCTTCAATATTTTTCGAAGGAATAATTGCTATAGTTATTAATTATTATGCAGATTCAAGTGGGAATTTCCTGATAAAAGAAATAATAAATGACAGAAGAGAACCATCTTCAAATAGTTATGGTTGTTTTATTGAATTAATACCTGTTCTTATTAAAAAAGAATTATTTAATAAAACTAATGATCTTTATTTTAAAGAATTAAAAAAAAATAGACAAGAGAATAAAAAATATGCAAACGTTTCAAATGAGATTATTGAAAACTATTTACATCAGGATCAAATATCATTCTTTTATAATTACTTTTCATTTTCAAAAAAAATAAATACCAAGATTCATCAAATAGTCAGAAACGAGCCTAAAGATGTTGAAATTAGAATAAAATATGAAGAAGAGGCCTTTACTATTACTATTAACTATAACAGGAAATATTTTAACAGTCGGGAAATCCTTAAACGATTTAAGATAGCTATAAATGAGATTATTATCAATAATACTTTAATATCTGAATTACAGCTATTATTACCTAATGAAAAAGAGCTCATTAACAAATGGAACGATACAAAGCGAGAAAGTAGTGAAAATAATATTATAAAGTTATTTGAGCATATAGCCGTACAGTATCATGATACTCCTGCATTACAAATAGTAGGTTATCAGGATATAACATATGAAAAACTCAACCGGAAAATCAATATTGTTGCTAACTTTTTAATTGAAACTATAGGTATCAAACAAAATGAAAGTGTTGGTTTAATAATGGAAAGAGACGAATGGTTAATTATAGGTATTTTAGGAATACTAAAAGCCGGTGGTATTTATGTACCTATAGAATCATCCCTTCCTAAAAATAGGATACTATATATCTTAAAAGATACCAGTTGCAAAACGTTTATGTATAACAGGGAATTAAATATTTCTGTACCTATTCAAGGATACAAAATTCAGGATGTGAATTCTTTTAATTCCTCAAATCCTCAAATTTGTATCTCTAATAATCAACTTGCCTACATAATATACACATCAGGCACTACAGGCAACCCCAAAGGAGTTATGATTGAACATGAAAACCTTATTGATTATTGTCATACTGTAATGTCTGCATTTAAGCTTACACATAAAGATATCGTAACCCAAATTTCTTCTTATTCTTTTGATGCCTCTATCGAAGAAATCTTTCCTACATTATGCTCTGGTGCTAAATTATTGATGATCGGGAAAAGTGATATTGGCGATATTACAAAAATTATAGAAGATTATAAGGTAACGATTATATCTACGGTTCCCTCTATAATAAATCTACTTAATCAAAAAAGACTTCAATCTGAAAGTCTTAGAGTAATAATTAGTGGTGGCGACACCTTATCAACCGCTGATGCTGATTATTTATTCAAAAAATATAATGTTTATAATACCTATGGTCCCACGGAATCAACAGTATGTGCAACTTATTTTCATATAAAAAACTATCATAATAAAATACCTATTGGAAATCCCATTCCCAATAGGAACATTTATATTATGAATGATAACAAACAATTACTACCACCAAATTTTATAGGAGAAATTTGTATTGCGGGAAAAGGATTGGCTAGAGGATATTTAAATGATATAAAACAGACTCATGAAAAATTTATTTTTTTGGGTCATGGAAATTGGAAGAGAATATATAGAACCGGAGATATAGGACGATGGCTTGAAAATGGTGAGTTGGAATTTCTTGGAAGGAATGATCAACAGATCAAAATTAGGGGGTATAGAATCGAAATTGATGAAATACTTTTCAAAATAAAAGAAATTCAATATGTAAAAGATGCAATAGTCATTGCTAAAAATAATAGTGAGAACGAAGTTCAAATCGTTGCATATATTGAGGATCATGATAAATTGGATTATGCTTCTATAAAAGATCATCTTAAAGCAAATCTTCCAGAATATATGCTACCGGAACATATAATATTCGTAGAAAAAATACCATATAATATAAATGGTAAAGTAGATATCAATTCGTTACCTACACCAAAACAAAAATCTTATGATACTAATATTGAAGGAAATAAACCTCAAAACAATATCGAGTTTGAATTATTAAAAATATTCCAAAGCTTCATTGGAGAAATCAATATTAAGGTAGATGAAAGCTTTTTTGAATTAGGAGGTAATTCATTTAAAGCTATTTTGCTATTATCTAAAATAAAAGAATCATATAAAATTAATATTGAATATAATGATTTTTATAATGAGCCTACAATTAAAGGATTAACAAAAATATTAAATCAGAAACCTGTTAACGGAAATGGAGAAAAAAAGGAATGGTTTTATTTTGGTGAGAATCATCAACTTTTTGGAATATTCCAAAATACTGCAAAGACTACAACTAACCACCAGAAATGTGTGA
>CAZWGG010000491.1:0-4633 GCA_964633305.1 uncultured Bacteroidales bacterium | reverse complement strand
TACGCCTTTATCAGGAGTTGAACATTTCATTTTTTCAAGTTTAAAGTTTGGATATTTCCAAAATTTTTCAAATGTTTTTTCTATTATTTCTATGGCAAATTCATCATCGTAACCATAATTCCGACTAAGAACGACTGCCTTTTTTTCAACAACTTTCTGGAATCTAAAACAAAACGCATTAAATGCAGCAGTGGCACTATTAAGATATTCAGGCTTGCTCTTCGTCTTAATCAGCTCAATCAATTCGATTGTAGGAGTATGTTCATAGTTTTTCCAGTTTATCATAAGCTGGCATTATATATACCAAAAACCGTTGGTAACGATTTTTAGTATTTTTTATGAAGAATTGCATCGTTTTGCGATTTCAAATAACAAATATAAAAAAGAAAGGAGTTAAACAATGGCAAAAAATGGAAATCCGAATGACGGTCACCGAGAAGGGGCTGTAAAACAAAGGTCTCAAACCTATAATCCCCAAAATGAAAAATGGGTGAAAAGGGATACCGAAACCGGTCGTTTTATGGATCAAAAATCGGACGACAAGCCCTTTAAAGGCATAAGAAAAGAAAAGTAATTAGTATTAATTTTTAAAATGGTTTAAAATGACAGACATTATTGATTTGGAGGATTTCTCAAAAGAGAAACCCAATGAACGTCCTGAAAAGGGCAAGAAGTATCAAATCCGGGTGGATCGTGAAAAGTATGTTGTTCATGTAGATTCAATGAAGGGCAGAGAAATACTTGAACTCGCTAACAAGACACCTTACCAAAGGTATCAACTGAACCAAAAATTCCGGCATGGAAAGGTAAAAAAGATCGAATACGAGGAAGTGGTTGATTTTACCGAACCTGGTATTGAAAGGTTTATGACAATTCCTTTAGACCAGCAGGAGGGTTCTTTATGAGGCGAGATGTATTTCTACCTGAAGAGGATTTAGCTTATCTGGATTCTTTGGGTCTCGAATGGGAGACCCTTAGAGAATCCAACCAAGAGTGGTTAATTGTTTACGGCTATTCTGTTCCGGCAGGATATAATACAAGTGTTGTAGATATTGCGATTACAATTCCATCAGGCTATCCGGTATCTCCACTCGATATGGCATATTTTAATCCCGGATTAACCAGAATTGATGGGAAAGCAATAAATGCAACAAGCCATTTACAGTCTTTGGATTGTAAATCATGGCAGAGGTGGTCGAGACATCGTACTGCACAAAATCCCTGGAGACCTGGAATTGACAACATTATTACGCATTTTATTTCAATTAATCATTGGTTAGAAAGAGAATTTAACAGGTAGCGATGAGATATAAATTAAGAATAGCAGGTGTTCATTACGAACTTATGCAAAAACATCTTTATCCTGGCGATGGAAAAGAAGCTATTGCTATTGCCCTATGTGGCAGATTAAAGAAGGAAAATGAAATAATATTTTTGATTCACAAGATATTTCCGATTCCCTACGAAGATTGTACGGAAAGAGATGAATTATTTCTTGACTGGAAAACTGATAAAATCCAGCCTATATTGGAAGAAGCTGAAAAGAATAGTTATTCCGTATTAAAAATTCATTCTCATCCTACTGGAATAGATTCCTTCTCGAAAACTGATGACAAGTCGGACATAAAGTTTTTTAAATCTGTTTTGGGATGGACATTGGATGTTGACCATCATATTTCTTGCATTATGTTGCCGGGAGGCAAAATTATTGGCAGATCAATTGATGAAAACCTTTCGTTTTCGGAAATAAATAAAATATCTGTTATTGGAGATGATTTTGTTACATGGGAGAATGAGAAATTAAAAAGTGATCAGGATTCTGATGTAAATTTGCGCAATATTCAAGCTTTTGGCAATGGAACTATTCAGAAGCTTAAAAGATTGAAAGTAGCAGTAATAGGATGTTCCGGTACAGGAAGCGTTGTTGTTGAGCAATTAGCCAGATTAGGTGTCGGTGAATTAGTATTAGTTGACCCGGAAACAATAGAAAAGAAGAATCTAAACCGAATAATAAATGCAACGATAGAAGATGTAGAAAACGAACGCTATAAAGTGGATATATTAAAGAAAGCTATTAAATCATTCGGGTTCGGAACAATTGTAAAAGCTTTTCCTAATAATCTTTTTGATAACAAACAGGTAATTAAAGAAGTGGCCACTTGTGATGTACTATTTGGCTGTGTTGATTCCGCCGATGGGAGACATTTATTAAATCTCGTTTCAAATTTTTATTTGCTTCCTCTTTTTGATATTGGTGTCCGTTTAGAAGCGGATGGTAAAGGAGGCATAGATTCGATAAATGGTACAGTGAACTATATTCAGCCTGGCAAATCTTCGCTCTTAAGCAGAGGTGTCTATACTCCTGAGCAATTGCAAGCCGCAGGGCAATACAGGAAAAATCCTGAACAGTATGCTCTTTTGGAAAAAGAAAAGTATCTAAAAAAAGTAAATGTGGATTCTCCTGCTGTTATCAGTATTAATATGTTTTATTCAAGCTTAGCCGTTAATGATTTTCTTGCCCGGATACATCCCTTTAGAATTCAGGAAAACAGAGATTGTGCTATTCAAAGATTCGTATTAACTGAGCCTTTTTTCTTTAATGAATCTGCTGATACCATAGACAGTTTTTTTATTAAAAATATAGGAAGAGGAGATGTCAAGCCTTTATTAAAACTTCCAGAACTGAGTTAATATGGGAAATTGGAAAACTAATAAAGGAAAATTTAACTATGAGATAGTTAATGAATTTCCATCGGTTTTTAAACCCAATATTGTTTACATTGAGGGACAAAAGAAACAATATTGGTCGGCGGCTTTTATTTGTCCATGTGGCTGTAAGGACGTAATTTATCTTAGTCTTTTAACAAATTCAGACCCAAGTTGGAGGATCAGATTACATTGGAATAATGGTATTTCTATAATACCTTCGGTCTGGAGAAAAGTGGGGTGTCGAAGTCACTTCGTATTAAGAAAAGGAAAAATAAGATGGTGTTATTATGATTATTAATATTTGAAAGGTTAAACAATTAGTTCTCTCTGTTTTACAAATTCACTTACCGTAAATCTGTGAACTCCTAAAATCCTACCAATTGCACTAAAGGAAACTTTTTTCTCAAGTAGTTGGCGAATTTCTTCTTCCTTACCCGTCAATTTGGTTTTTTTTGATTTACTCCCCTTTGGACGACCAAGAATTACACCTTCACTTTTTCTTCTCGCAAGTGCCTCTTTGGTTCGCTGAGATATTAGATTACGTTCTATTTCTGCGGATAATCCAAATGCAAATGCCAAGACCTTTGAATTTATGTTATTTCCAAGTTCGTATCGTTCTTTAATAGTAAACACTTTAATATCTTTCTCCATACAATGATGAAGAATACTCATAATTTGCATAAGATTTCGACCAAGTCTTGAAAGCTCTGTAACAATTAAGACATCAGTCTTTTGCATCTTTTTTAACAAAGCACCAAATTTCCTGTCGTCTAATTTTTTGGTTGCACTAATAGTTTCTTCAATCCATTCCCCAATGGGCATTTCCCGGTTATCTGCAAATTTTAAAATTTCAAACCTTTGATTTTCTGTTGTTTGTTTATCCGTACTTACTCTTATATATCCGTAAATCATGTTGAATTGTTTAAATTAATTAATAAAACACATTAAAAAAGGCTAAAAATAGTTGTTTTTTAACGAGCGTTTATTTTAGACAGAATTCAAATCTATCAGTAAATTTTGATGCAGAGAATAGCTGGGTCGTTTTAAGTGATATTGAATTTCGGATAAAGGAGAAAATTGAAAAGGTAGGATTGCCTCTTAAAGATTGGGATATTCAAATAAACTACGGCATAAAAACTGGTTTCAACGAAGCTTTTATAATAGACGGCAATAAGAAAGATGAATTAATAAATAAATCTCCTAAAAATGCCGAAATTATTCGTCCGTTATTATTAGGTAAGAATATAAAGCGCTACGAATTTGACTTCGATGATAACTGGATAATCTTTACGAGAAGGGGTTGTAATATAGAGGATTATCCAGTTATAAAAGAACATCTGTTACAATTCTATGAGAAACTTAAGCCAAAGAAGGATGGTGACAGAGAAGGCCGCAAACCGGGAACTTACAGATGGTTTGAGATACAGGATAACGTCGCTTATTTTAAAGAGTTTGAAAAACCTAAAATTGCTTGGGGAAATTTAACATTAAAAGCACAATTTTCTTATATAGAAGCTGGTTATTACATAAATGCTCCCTCACCATTTATTCCTACCGATAATCTCTCTTTACTTGCTGTTTTAAATTCTTCTATATCTGAATATTATATTAAATCGCTTGGTGTGACAAGAAATGGAGGATATTTCGAATTTAAACCAATGTATGTAGAGAAATTACCTATTCCCAAACTTAACGATCAACAGAGCAAAAGACTGACAGTTTTAGCGTCGAAAATAATTGAATCAAAAAAAGAAAAAAGAGGTTATCAAGAAGCTGAAATTGATATAAATAGGTTTCTATACTCAATTTATGAATTTACAAATGATGAGATAGAATTTATAGAAAAGGCTATAATGTAGTATTTTCAAAATAATTATTTACAAACATTCTTTCATTGTCATCTAAACATACAATTTTATAAAAC
>CAZWGG010000490.1:0-4637 GCA_964633305.1 uncultured Bacteroidales bacterium | reverse complement strand
TTTTCAAGGCAAGAATAACGCAGTATTTGGCGTTTTCTTGCAAAGACTATTTATAGCATGCAATGGTAATTGTAATGCCGTCCATAGCTTCTCTGCACACTGTGAAACGGTTGGGAATGCGGGCTACTTTCTTACTTTGTCAGCCGAAGCCATGGCGAAGGATGATCCACTGTTGCATAAACTTGGTGTGAGGCACTAAACTTTGGAAAACCCCCAATTTTTTATATTGCAATAGTTATTTTTTATCATTTAATTATTTCATGTCAATCACAATTTTTTTACTGAAGTGTATTTGCCATTGAGTAATCATCATAACGGTTGCCTTTTACAAGCCCGTATAATTTATCCAACTCATTGATTTCGTCATTACTCAATTCAATTTTAAGAGCATCCAAATTTTCAATTAAATATTTTTCTCTTTTTGTGCCGGGAATTGGAATAATGTCTTCCCCTTTTGCAAGAACCCAGGCAAGAGCAATTTGAGAAGATCTTGCATTTTTTAATTTTGCAATTTGCTCAATTTTCTCAACTATCTTTTTATTTGATTTAAAATTTTCTGCTTCCATTCTCGGTAAGTGGTATCTGTAATCATTAGTGTTTTCAACTTTATTGAATTTTCCGGTTAGGATTCCTCTGCCAAGGGGACTGTAAGCAACAATAGACACATTCAATTCACGGCATTCTTTCATATTTGCTTCTTCAATATCTCTTGTCCAGATTGAATATTCTGATTGGACAGCAGAAATGGGATGAATAGCATATGCTCTTTTCAATGTTTCGCCTTTCACTTCGGAAAGGCCTAAATATCTGACTTTTCCTTCTTTTATAAGGTCAGCCATTGCCCCTACTGTTTCCTCGATTGGAACTTCAGGATCAACCCTGTGGTAATAGTACAAATCAATTGTATCGATTCCCAATCTTTTTAAGCTGGCTTCGCAGGCTTGTTTTACGTATTCCGGTTTGCCGTTTATGCCGAAAAATTCACCGTTTGGCCCGCGCATATTTGCAAATTTAGTGGCAAGGGTTATCTCTCCAAATTTGCCTTTTAAAGCTTTGCCGAGCAATTCTTCATTGTGCCCGCTGCCGTACATATCGGCTGTATCGAAGAAATCAACACCCAGGTCAATAGCCTTATGGATTGTGTTGATTGACTGTTTTTCATTCGTTTCACCGTAAAATTCAGACATTCCCATTGTGCCTAATCCGATTGGGAAAACTTGCAAGTCACTGTTTCCTATTTTTCTTTTTTTCATTTGCAGATTTATTTTTGACTTTTAATTTCTTTTATGGTTTTTCCTCCAACACCAATGTTTTCAGTTGGATATTCAGATATATAAATAAAAAAGAACTCGGGCGGATAGCCCGTAATTCCAGAAGCTTCTCTTGTAAGACTTTCTACCAATTGTTTCTTTTTCTCTTCACTTACTTTATCTATTGCTATTGTTATAGTAGGCATAACTATCTCTTTATAGGTTAATAATGTAGTTTATTTGAGAGCAGGAGCTACTTCCATAGGATTAAGACCACTGGCTGCCCAAGCGATTGCTTGATTCTGATTTAGCTGATTTATACGCTCCATGTAGGTATCAGGGATTTCAAAATCAAATACATTTAAATTTTCACGGATACGCTCAGGTTTGCTGCTTTTCGTTAATACACTATAGCCGTGCTGCAATCCCCATCGTAATAACAATTTGGCTTCTGTTACTTTAAGCTTTGTTGCTATTTCATTAGTTACCATCTGGCATTTTTCTTTTATTTCGGCAAGAATTTCTCCACCCTGCCCTTCTTCAACTCGCCAGGTAGAAAGAGGGGCAAGCGAGCTATATGCAATTGGTACAATTGAATTCTCTTTCATGTACCTGGTCAAATCAATCTGGGCACAAATTGGATGGAATTCAATCTGGTTTGCTTCAGGTTTAGCCAAGCCTGCATCCAAAATCTCTGTAATTCGCTCTTCATTGTAATTTGACACTCCAATGTGCTTGGTCAACCCTATTTTTTTTAGTTCTACAAGAGCATTCCACTGTTCAAGTCTCAGTACTGATAGTGGAGCATGTATGAGGTACAGATCAACATATTCGAGCTGTAGCTGTGTGAGCTGATTTTTCAGTGTATCAATGGTCTGTTCGTAGTTCTTTTCGGGTGCTCCCCATTGTTGAAATCCAGGAAAAAGCTTCGTTGTTACAAAAATTTCGTCCCTTGAGATTCCAGCTGCTTTTATCCCTTTACCAGTACCCACTTCGTTTTGATAGCCCTCAGCTGAATCAATGTGTCTAAATCCAGCCTTTAATGCCTCACTTACGCAGAATTCTGCTTGTTCAACTGATAATTGGTAAGTGCCAAATCCTACAAGAGGCATGTCTATTTCATTACGTGTCGATTTTGATATTTCTTTCATTTGTTGTTCGATTATAGTTAAATTTTAAAATTTACAATGCAAAGATGTGTGATAAAGAACTTTATATTACAACCTCAATCAAACAAGAAATGACCAATTTCAAAGATTGACTTACGATATATTCGATTTTCGGAATGTGCTTGGAGAAAGTTGGGTATGTTTTTTAAAGAATCGACTAAAATGGGTAGGTTCGCTAAAACCTAATTTATAGGCTATTTCCTTTGAGGAGTAAGAGGTGCTCATTAAAAGAGTTTTGGCTGCAGTAAGGGTTCGTCTCGAAATCCAATCATTCAACGTTCTACCAGTTTTACTTTTTATTACCGAGTTCAGATAATTAGGATGTAAATTCATTCTTTCGGCTAAATATTGAGCTTGCAATTTACTCTCGTTTAGCTCCCTTTCCATAACTTTCTTGAACTCCGATTCCAAAAGTTGTTTGAATGATTTAACAATTTGAGAATTCCTGTTTCCTTCCTCTATTGGATTATAGTCTGACCAAAATTTCTCTTTTACTTTTAGCAGCAACACCATAAAAAGATTTCCCAGAATTTTGTTTTTGTATTCAGAATCCTTGTTGAACTCGTTTAACAATTGTTTATAAAGAATTACAAATTCCTCTAAATCATTTTGAGATAGTTTTTTAGGGGAGACTATTTCAGCCAATAGGAAAGGAAATTCTCTGTATATTTCCGAATATACGTGTTCCCGTAGAAAGTTTTCAGTTAAAGTTATTATATAAGCATCTTTTGATTCATTTAATTCGTATGATTTAGTATGCCCCGGATTTGTAAAATAAATGGTTCCGGAATCGAAAGGAAATTTGTTGTCATCAAGATAATAAATCCCTGATCCATTTATTGTTAAAATGAAAGAGAAGTAGTCTGCCCGCAAAATAGGCGATTTAAAGGGTATTCGAGTATGAATATCGGGTATACTCAGAATTGTAAAATCTATTTCTTTCTCAAAATGCAAGCCGAGAGTTTTATACAGATCCGATATTTTATGATGGACTATTATTTTCATTCGAGTGTGTTTTTCATAATTATTGACAACGTTCCTTGTGTGGAGTAGACAAAGGGAGTTTCACCCGGGCTTCACACAACTTCATTACTAAAGATGCATGCCGGGATAGGAAACCTTTGGAAGTACAAAGGATTAAATCACTCATTCAATGAACGTTTAATAGTAGAATTATCGACTTCTTGTCGCACTTATGACCGCATGTTGAACAAAATCCCGCAAGCGGGCCAGCTTTTTTCATTGGCTAATCAAAAATAAACATTAATTTGATTATATGACTTTTACAGCATTATAAATTTAAATCTAATGCTGTATGAAAAAACGTAATGAACCGACTTTAGTAGAAAAAGCCATTGAAACTGTACCCGGTTTCGGGCTTGTTTTTAAAAAACTCACTCAACAGATTACCCTGCGCGGACAAAGCAAAAGTACTTTAAACAATTACATTCGACGCATCGCGTTGTTTGTAATTCATTTCCAGGATTTACCGGAAAACATTTCGGAAGATGAAATTAATGAATACCTGGTATCTCTTGCCCGTGACCCAAAATCACCATCTCGCAGTAGTTTTAAACACATGGTTTATGGTTTGCGTTATTATTACCGGCTTCTTGGTGATAATAAGCGCGCCATCGCTTAAACAAGACACCAAACTCCCGGTTATCATGAACCGCGCTGAGCTGAAAGAACTTTTTCTGGCCCCCGGGTTATTAAAACAAAAGATCGTGTTAATGCTCATCTATTCTGCCGGTTTACGCGGACAGGAGGTCATTAAGTTAAAGCTCTCTGACATTGATTTCGAGCGAAAAACCATTCATATCCGGCAATCCAAATACAAAAAAGACCGTATCGTTCCCTTATCTGAAGTAATGATAAAAGGGCTCAATAAATACCTGGAAGCTGAACATCCCTATATATGGCTCTTTAACGGCAAACAACCAGCAAGTCAGTACAGTATCCGGGGATTATCGTGGGTATTGCGCGAAAACCTTAAAAAAACAACCATTACCAAAAAAGTAAACCTGCATTCGCTTCGTCATTCTTACGCTACCCATTTGCTGGAAGACGGCGTTAATATAGTTAGTCTTTGCAAGAAAACGCCAAATACTGCGTTATTCTTGCCTTGAAAATAGTCATTTATAATCAGTAAACTCCTCATTCTCAATGCTTCGAAAGCCTTGTCTTTGACGTTTTCTTATCAAAGACTTTAAAAAAC
>CAZWGG010000489.1:0-4651 GCA_964633305.1 uncultured Bacteroidales bacterium | reverse complement strand
GCCCTTTCGGAAATTTTTGTAAATTGTTCTTTGAAGAGAAATAAAGCAAATGTTATGCTCTCTTATATGGTAGTCAGGCTTAATTGTAATATCACCACTATCAGATTCAGATGATCAAAATTATTAACTTTACAAAAATTCATGATTATGATTACTAAAGAGAAATTAAATAAGACCATAAAAAACCTTCCCGATTCTTTTACAATCGATGAATTAATTGATCAGCTAATCTTTATTGAAAAAGTCGAAGAAGGTTTAAAGCAAGCAGATGAAGGTAAGGTTGTTTCTAATGAAGACGTTAAATTGATGATTGATAAATGGTCAAAATAATCTGGACTGATATATCAACGTTGGATTTAAAAGAAATTTTTGATTATATAGCGTATGATTCTCTTCGATATGCAACAATTACATCAAATAAAATATATAAAATAGTTCAGATTTTAAAAGACAATCCTTACATAGGAAGAATAGTCCCGGAATTTTCTGATCCTGCTTTTCGGGAATTAATTGAAGGCAATTATCGAATCATATACCGGATTAAAAGCGACGAAAAAATAGATATTTTAAGGGTATATCATTCAGCAAGATTACTAAAGGAGATAATTTAAAATAACCAGCTAACCCTTCACAATGGCACGTGCTTAATTAACGCTTGACATACATCCCGCCTTCTTTCAACACCTCTTGCCAATGCAATACCCCACAGGCCTTATTACCTGTCATTTCCATTTCGGAAATTTTAGTAAATTGCTTACTGGTTGGAATAACGAGATGAACACAATATCCTGCCTAAAATCGACAGGCCTTGCTCCGCAGAAGCCACACCTGACCGCCTGCCTGAACTGCCGAACGGCAGGCAGGGACGGGCAGGTTCGCGAAGGCGATGCAGGTATATATAAACACCGGAGAATTTGTGGTACAAAATGAAAAATAAACGCGGTATGGAGTTCATAAAATTCTATGACCCTTTACTACAAAACAATAACTAAAGCTATATGCGAAATATAGTTACCTTTCTGGAAAAAGTATCTATATTTAGATTTTCTTGATGGTGCTTTTGAACTAAATATATTGAATTGGAGACTTAGTGTAAAATTACTGATTTGATTAAAAAACATTATACTTTCACATATTTAAAATTGACAATATGGCATTAGAAATAAAAAAAGTTGAATATTTCAATACTACAGTTGATAGTAATGCAGGAGAAGCATATAAATTGCTTTCTACGTTTGCTGACGTTGGTGTCAGCTTATTAGCTTTTAAGGCAATTCCTGTTGAAAATAATCGTACTCAGTTTTCTCTTTTCCCTAATGATAGTTCAAAGATGAAAGATGGAGCAAAAAAAGCAGGATTAAATCTGGATGGTCCCTATACTGCTCTGATAATTAAGAGTAATAGTGATGAACCTGGAGAATGTGCTGGTATTTTTAAGAAGCTTTCTCATCTCAATATTAATGTCTACGAATCTGGTGGAATAGCTGATATTAAGGATAGTTATGGCGTTGTTCTTTACTTAAAGCAAGAAGATTGCGAAAAAGCTTTAGCAGCATTGAATGTATGACTTTTATATAAATAAAATACGGCACTAAAATGGTATAGTGTATGCGGGTTTACTCCCTTTGGTCGTGAGAAAAGTTCAGTGGTTTCCGAAGGTTTAGCTTCCGGTCGGTTGTGGCTTGCAAAAAAGTCGATGTAAACCTGCATACCTGCGGTTAGAAGGCAGACTGATAGGAAATCGCCTCGTAATACTGCAACACCATATCATAAACCGTTAGCAAACATAAAAATCAAACATTCATTGAAACAAACGATATGAAAAGAACTACAAAGTTTTATTCAACAATTATAATATCACTTATAATTTCAGTAATTAGCATTAGAGTGAATGCTGCGAATTATTATGTGTCGAACAATGGTACTGATACAGCCAATGGCAAAAGCCCTGCAACTGCATGGAAAACTATAGCCCATGTAAACTCACAAACATTTAACCCGGGTGATTCCATTCTTTTTAGGTGTGGCGACAGGTGGATGGAATATTTGATCGTACCTTCAAGTGGGAATGTATCAAATTATATCACTTTTTCTTCATATGGAACAGGCCCGAAACCAAAACTATATGGTTCTATACCTTCAACATCATTCACAACTCATCCATCCTATCCAAATGTTTATCGAATAAACGAGCTCATTGATTATGATCTTTATTATGGGATACCCGGTAGCTCAAGCCGTGCGTCCTTATATTTCATAATCAATGATTCTGTTATTTGGGGAGATGGCAGATTGGACAGGGAAACTACCTTTGCCGGACTTACCAAAAATTTTAAATTTTTATGGCAGAATGATTCTGTATATTTCTATTATGATGGTTCAATTAGTGATATTGATACGATCGAAGTTACACAGTTGGCTAAAGGAATAGATGTTACCAAAGAATATATAACCATTGACGGGCTTAATTTACAATATTTTGCCGGTCGCTGTATCGGAACATCGAACTGGCCGGAAGTAACCATGCACGGATTTCAAATGAGAAATTGTGTTTTAGCATATACAGCATCTAAAGAGGAAGCTGTTGGTTATGGACTTGCCCTTGGTTTCTCCGATATGATAATTGAGAAGAATATATCTCATGATAATGGCAGGAGAAACATATCTGTTAATCTTGTAGGAACTACAGGTAATGCTGTGATGCGAAATGTTATTATCCAGGATAATGAGTTGTATAGTGGTTACCATACCACCGGGGTTGATATGTCAATGCATAGTCCCGACCAACAAATAAAAAATATAACTATTCGCAGGAATAAAATATATGATTACTATGGTGGTAATGGATTTCAGTCTGAATCAGTTTTTCTGCAGAATTATAATGGAGTTGCCCCAACAACAAGTTATGATTCGATTTATATTTATAATAATTTACTTTTAAATACCACATTGGACGGGGTTTATTTAGAGTACACAGGTAATCATGTATACATTGTAAATAACACCTTTACCGGGGCAGGACATAGGGCATTTGTTTTTACAACTACATCACATGCACATCATACCATAATGAATAATATTTTTTGTAATTATCCATCTTCTGCCATGACAGCTATAGATGGTGCAAGTGATGGAACAACGATATTAGATACGTGTGACTATAACCTTTATTATTCAGCCAGTAATCCAAATGGAAGTTATATTTGGTATCAAATGTTTGGTACGCATTATTATTATAATAATTGGGCAGGAGTCCAGGCTACAGGAAATGAGACACACAGCCCCATACCACAAGCCCCGCACTTTGTTGATTCGATTTCAGATTTGCGGCTGAGATCATCATCACCCGCAATTGCTAAAGGCAAGCCTGTTACTTTTGTTAAAACTGATTATTCGGGTAATTTACGCAATCTTATAACTCCCGATATTGGTGCTTTTGAATATTCTGTATACATTCCAAATGCAATAGAAAACATAAATCAAAAAAACAATCTTTTAACCTTATTTCCAAATCCTGTTTCAAACTATCTGGTGATACAATTATCGGATAAATGGGTTGATAAATATTGTATCCAACTATATAAATTGCAGGGTACAAAAGTTTTTGAGCGTGAATATTCTAATAGTAGTAGTCAAACCATAAATGTTGCAGGGTTTCCCAAAGGGATTTATTTCGTAAAAGTGGTTTCTGATAACCCGGAAATAAAAACGGCTAAGATTATAATTCAATAGTAGTCTGGAAATATTTACATTTGCTAACAAGAAGCTATACCCTATAAAAGCTGCGTAGCGGGCTGAATGGGCAGTACCGTTATGTTTGCCCGCCAAATCTTTAATTTGGAATTTTTAGAAAAGAATTTTAAGGCTAAATCAAAAATTTGGCTATTTTCGAACAGAAAGTTTTAGACATTTAAATCTTTTACTGGGCATAGTTCAGCTGTTAGCCCCCCCCCATGCTAATTTGGGTTTAGCTTGGAAGGATTGCGTATTGGGCAGAAGATCGTCAAAAGCTTTTGATATTTATTTCGAACAACATTGAACTATCTGCCGAATTGCCAGCTATGATTTAAAAAAAGCGCTGGCAAATCGAAACACTTTTCAAACAACTCGAACAAAACCTCCCATTGTAGTATTTTCCGGGGGATAATGTTAATGCGATAGAAATCCAAATATGGGTAAGTCTCTTTGCCAATTTTTAAGTAAGTGTAGTAAAATCAAGGTTAAAAAGAGGCTGGTCATTCTCCTACATGATATCAATCATAAGGCAGCACTTTATGAATTATATAAACATATCCAAATTCCTCAACGATCCTGAAAAGTCTCGATTGAGCATTATTGAAAAGAAAAAAGCAGAATATCAAAATTCATTGTTCCCAAATTTAGGGGGGGCTCTCTTTTGACAAGCGATAAAATTAGTTATGATTATCAGTATGATAAATCGACAAAAGAATGATTTTTATAGATTAACCTGACAACAATAATTGATAATTGTAAAACAATTTAATTAATTTATGGTTACTCTACTGATAATTAGTTTATTCTTAACACTAATCAAATTTAGCTATGAAAAAATACATGAAATTTTGTCTGTTGAGTAATTTAGTAGCCATCACAAGTTTTACTGCATTACCAAATACTTATTTTGTAACCA
>CAZWGG010000488.1:0-4652 GCA_964633305.1 uncultured Bacteroidales bacterium | reverse complement strand
TTTATTAAATAATTCGTTTAACCCTACCCTGCTGCTTGTTGCCCCATAATATTTTCCGTTCCCAATGCTAGCAATATCACTAAGCATTTGAATGTTTAACTTTGTCATAATAATATTTCCTTGTTTGTCCTTCCTAAAGTCTTTATGATAAGGATTTGATGATTTAGGAATAGGAGAACCTTTAGTTGATCCCATTCCAATTGTAAATATTCGTATTCCCTTCTCTGCAGCTTTTTTTGCAGCTTCTATTGCATTTCCTTCGTGGTTTTCCCCATCAGATATAATAATTATAACTTTACTTGCGCCTGTTGCAGGACTAAATGATTTCATAGCAAGTTCTATAGCAGCACCAATAGCCGTTCCCTGCCGTGAAACAATATTCGTGTTAATATTAGATAAAAACATTTTAGCCGAAGAGTAATCTGTAGTTATGGGAATTTGTGTGTAAGCATCACCAGCGAATACAATTAGCCCTATTTTATCATTTTCTAACTTATCAATCAATGTAGAAATAGCCTGTTTAGCACGTTCAAGCCTGTTTGGTTGTAGGTCTTCAGCCATCATACTATTTGATACATCCAAGGCAAGTATAATTTCTAGGCCTTCACGTTTAACCTCTTTTAGTTTTGATCCGAATTGTGGACCAGCAATAGCAAAAATTAATAAGGCTAAAGCAAGTATAATAATACTAAACTTAAAATGTTGACGACTGTTGGATACATCAGGCATTAATTGCATAATAACCGATAGGTTGCCAAATTTTTTCATCGATCTTTTTGTTACCTGCTTAGTGATAATATAAACCACGACTAATGCAGGTATTAACAACAATAAGTAAAGAAACTCGTTATGTGCAAACCTAAAATACATATTTCTTTATTTTTCTATGACATTTATGGTATTTTCCTTAAAAATGTATTTTTTATTAAAATCTCACAAATAAGTAATATTGCAGCAGTAAAGGCAAACCAAAAATATTCCTCTTGCTTTTTACTATATTCTTTTACGTCTATTTTTGATTTTTCAAGTTTATCAATTTCAGCATATATTTCTCTTAATTTTTGATTATTTGTTGCCCTGAAGTATTTACCGTTTGTCATATCTGATATTTGCTGTAATGTAGCTTCATCAATTTCAACCGGAACTTCGCGGTACATCATCTGGCCGGTAAAAGGATTCTTTCCAACCGGATAAGGTGCAGTACCCATACTTCCGACCCCAATGGTATATACACGTATACCAAAACTTTTTGCAAGTTCTGCTGCTGTTAAAGGATCAATAGAGCCCTGGTTATTTACTCCGTCTGTTAATAAAATAATTACTTTACTAATAGCATCACTATCTTTTAGGCGGGTTATTGCATTGGCTAAACCGAGACCAATAGCTGTTCCATCTTCAATCATTCCACTCTTTATGTCTTTAAACAAGTTGATTAATACAGCTCTATCAGTAGTGAGTGGGCACTGTGTAAAACTTTCAGCACTAAAAATCACAAGTCCTATACGATCATAAGGCCTTCCGGAAATGAATTCAATAGCAACATTTTTTGAAGCTTCCAATCTGTCGGGCTGAAAATCTTTTGCAAGCATGCTTCCTGAAATATCGATAGCAAGAACTATATCAATACCTTCTGTAATCTCATTCTCCCACTTGTTTGTTGATTGAGGCCTAGCCAATACAATTATCAATAATATAATAACCAGTAGCCTCAAAAATATAGGTAAATGCCTCAAATAATTTTTTAACGTTTTGGAAGTTTGTTGTAAAGATTCTATTGTTGATACCTGTATATTTGCATATGAAGATTTTTGTTTTAATATATACCAAATAATAATAGGTATCAGGAATAATAATAAATAAAAATATGCCGGATGTGCAAATTCAATATTATTCATTTTTCATTTTAATTATTTAATTACCAACAGGTTCAATTTCCTGTACTTGTTGTTCAGTCGGCTGAAATTTAGTACTCATCACAAACTTAAAAGCATTCTCAAGATGCATATCATTTTCATCAGGCAATGGATCAGCTTTTGCAAATTTTACAAGGTCAGCTTGTTGTAGCATATCTTTTAATAAGGTGTAACTTTCTTTTTCAGCCATCTTTTGCTCTTCAAATTCAACCAATATTTCATCGGTGGTTTGTTCCATGGCCGGAATTTCAAACCTTTGCTCAATGTACATACGAATTATTTCCGTTAATCTTGAATAATATAATTTAACCTGTTTTCGCTGCCAAATCTTTTCTGCCTTAAGTTTATCTAATTCACGAATAGCTATCACATGAGCAGGTTCTTTGGGCTTTATTTTTTTTAGAATAGGTTCATTTTTCTTTTTCTTTTGATAATAGTAAATAATACCCCATGTAAGCAATCCAAGAAATAGCAAACCTAAAAAGTATGGATAAGCTTCATTAAAACTCAAAGGAGCTTTATAAACCGATTTAATTTCCCTAATTGTACCAGTTGTATCAAGAGGAAATGAAAATACTTCCAAATAGGTTGCAGCAGTATGTATGGTATCTGAATGATCTTGTGTTGAAATAAGAAAATTTAATGGAGGAATGTAATACAGTCCACTATCAAAAACAGTTACAACAAGTTTTTGTTTTAGAATTACTTTTTTTTCTTCTCTTAACCAATTCGAATCAATAGGCGACTTACTGATGATTTCAACTTCATCGGTTAAATTTCCATTAAATGCAGGAAATTTAACTGCTACATCCTTATTTTTCTTGACAAGAATATTAAAATTAACCTGGTCGCCAATAAATATTTGATTTGTATCAAGTTTTGCTTCTACGGTCACAGATTGTGCCGTTATATTCTTTTGTACCGTTAAAAATATAGCCAAACTCAACACTAAAAACTTATATTTACTCCTTTGTTTCATATCTTATCTGCTCGGTATTGAATCAACACTAGCTATAATGCTGATGTCCTCTTTTTAAATAAAGTAATTAAAGGTTTAACATAATCTTCTTCCGTAGAAATAGTAACACTATCGATTCCAAGTTTTAACAACATTTCACTCAATTCGTCATTTCTTTTTTTCCAAGCGTTTCGATACGTATTTCGAATATATTTTGAGGATGTATCTATCCAAATATCTTTACCGGTTTCAGCATCTTTCATATTTATCAGACCTACTTTTGGAATCTCGGCTTCACGTATGTCATAGATTCGAAGACCAACCAAATCATGTTTTTTCCCTGCAATTCTTAATGCATCATCAAAATTTGAATCTATGAAATCTGAAATCAGAAATGCAATACTCCTTTTTTTTATGGCATTAGTAAAATAGCGCAAAGCTTCTGTTATATTAGTTTCCCGGTGTTCTGGCTCAAAATCAATTAATTCACGGATAATTCTTAAAATATGTTGCTTCCCTTTTTTGGGAGGAATAAATTTTTCAATTTTATCACTAAAAAAAATCACACCTACTTTGTCATTATTTTGGATCGCTGAAAATGAAAGAACTGCAGATATTTCAGTAATCATATCTTTCTTCAACTGAGTTTGTGTACCAAATTCTCGTGAACCACTTACATCAATAATCAACATCACGGTTAATTCTCGTTCTTCTTCAAATATTTTGATATAAGGATGGTTGAACCGTGCAGTTACGTTCCAATCTACATTTCTAATATCATCACCATATTGATATTCACGCACTTCACTAAAGGACATTCCTTTACCTTTAAAAGCACTATGGTATTCGCCTGCAAAAATATGTTGAGACAATCCTTTAGTTTTTATTTCAATTTTTCTCACTTTCTTTATAAGTTCTGTAGCTTCCATATTTTTATAAAATTTTTATTCTTTTGATTTAAAGCTTACAGTAAAGAACCACTCTTCTTCTTCAAGTTTAACAATATAATCTTTGCTGTTGTGGTGATAAATCCAATTATTTTCTCCTTCTTTTTTATAGTTTTTATTTAGTAATTCTATTATTTCATTCAAATTCGAATAATCGCTTATCCATCTAACAAGAGTGCAATAATCCGTATCCGAAAGAAAGAATAACAAAGTTTGTTCTGATATTAAATTTTCATATTTCAGATAATTATATGACTTGTTAACAACTCTTTTATTAAGTTTAAAATTAGGTTTAGTTTCCTTCATTAACTGGATAATTTCATCTTTATGTAACCCAACAAAATTTTGGCCGTTTGCATTGGATACAATCAACAAAAAGACGAATATAACATTAAAGGATCTTCTCATTTAATAAAAAAAGCCTATGAATTAAGGTACTTCTACATTATTCAATAGTTCGGTTATTATATCTTCAGTTGTAATATTTTCAGCTTCAGCTTCGTAAGTTAAACCTATTCTGTGCCGTAATACATCATGACACACTGCCCTAACATCTTCCGGGATAACATACCCCCTTCGTTTTATAAAAGCAAATGCTTTTGCCGCAGATGCAAGGTAAATACTAGCTCTTGGAGATCCTCCATAATTTATCATATTGGTAAATTGAGCAAGATTATATTCACCAGGATATCGTGATGCAAATACAATATCTAAGATATATTGTTCTATCTTTTCATCCATATAAACCTCTTTAACAATATTTCTTGCCCTAATAATATCATCAGGTTTAATTATAGTACTTGCAGTTGGGAACTCTTTTGCCAGATTTTCCCT
>CAZWGG010000487.1:0-4658 GCA_964633305.1 uncultured Bacteroidales bacterium | reverse complement strand
ACATTATAGGTTTGAAATATACTTTTATATTTGTGGGAAGCAATAAATTTATCCCATTTGTTTTCATAGGATATATCAAGTAAGACAAATTTCATTGAGTTTCTGTTATAGAATTATTTTTAATTATCATAGATAATCACGGTAAATTTGGATACGTATATTATGAGTATGATGCTCCCAGGAATTCTATTTTCATATTGGCTAACCAAGAATACCTGTTTAGTTTATATTCTTGCATTATATCAAGAATGGCCGGTAAATTTCTTTTCTTTTTGAGGTGCACCAGAATTTTATCATTTTCAATTTCGATATCAGCAGAGTTTAATAAGAACATATCAAACAAAGATTGGTCGGATAAATGAGAATACCTTTCCAGCTCATTGGCCAATAGCTTAAACAGGTTGTGGGTCAGGATACTCATTGTAAGGTCAAAATCGACTTTTATAACCATTGAGGAGGAGATCATATTCAGATGAAAAAAGTCGATCTGTTCGCTAATAGCTTTTTCTACAATCCATCTTTTTGTATACTTCTGTATTACTTTTTCAATAGGCAATTCATTGTCGTTTGTTATGATAATTGCAGGCTTGATTTTACCGTGGTCGGATATGCTTATCTGCCTGATAGGCTTGCCATATCCTTCTAAAAATACTTGTTGGTCAAGTACTTTTAATGCCCTTTTTTTATTACCTGCCATTTCAATACGGATTGTTTTCCTTTCTTTTTGAGGGATACTGTCAAGTCTGTTAACAATATTTTTGCCCCTTCTTCGGATAGTTATGAATTTAATTCCATCATCGTTGAGCCTGCCCAGGTTTTGATAATTTGTAAATTTGCTGTCAAAAACTATATATCTTAATTTATTTTTGTCTGAGGATGTTCCGGTATTGTAGAAATCAAGAAATTCCAAGACTTCATCGCTTTCCCTTTTATGCACGACATTAGCATTGCCGTAATTTATTATTCCGGTGTCTGGATCGTGGGCAAGGATCGCAGGAAGGCTGGATAGGGTCTTGCCACGTTTCCCGGACCATTTTTTTTCCAGGTGCGTATCCCCTTCCCAGTACGGAATAGTAGTGAAATCCAAGTTGGCCGTGTCGCTCAGCAACTCATTGACAGACCAGATGTTTTGTATTGATTTCAGGAAATTGATGTTCATCTCCGCTGTTACCCTGTGTGAGTATGATGTGTACCAAGCCGCTTTGGGTAGCACGTTCAATCCGGCAAACAGTCCCAGTCCCCTCTCCATGCACCAACGGTCATCCGAACTGTACTGCCTCACATTTGAAGCCTTCAGGGCAACAAATGCCAAGATAGAGCTAAGCTTGTCAATAACATTGGTCCCTGGATAACTGCTTTGCAATATTGCCTTGTCAATACCATATTTATTGATCAATGGCAATAGACATAACACCCCTGCAGAAGTACTTTTGAACTTTTCTGGAATAAAAGGGAGTGAGCTACTTTTTTCAGCTTCTATTTTTAGGAACCTTAATTCATTTTTCGACAGCTTAGTCCTTCTTGGAAGGCGTGAAAAGCCTTCTTGGATAATTGTGTTATAAATTGTTTTTTCCGAAACATTGAACCCTTTTCCGTCGAGTACTGCCTTTATTTCTTCAATGGAATGGTAATTCTTTCTAAGCCCAATTATTATATCTTTAGCCTCCGATACCTCATTGATTGGTCTCCTGCCCCTTTGGCTTGGTGCAAAAAACAGGTTGTCCCCGTCATTATCTTTAAGCTTTTTCCTGAACTCAGTAACAATCGTTGTAAAGTCCCTGTGTTTATATCCAAATTTTTGCACAACCTCCTTTGCTGTTGCGCCTTCAACAAAATACATTCTTAATGCCTCATATTGCTTTTGCTTTATAGATTCTGGTAAAAGAAAATAATCAATTGCTTCCATATATAGCGCGTTAATATTACAGTGATATATATGTAAAAATATATAAATCACATATGCTTTTGGAAAAAGTTTTCAACACGCCTATTTAAAGGTCAAAGACTTTCTTGTATAATTTGAAGTATATTTTATTCATACTATATTTAGTAGTAACTGCAATATAAGTACGTATATATGTTTTGACCCTAAACACAAAGCGCCAGTATAAAGTTGATTTGAAACGTATTATGGCAGGTACGGGAAGATGATTGTGTGAAAATGTTGCGTACTATGGATTCATTGATATTCAGTGTTTATCATTAGTGTACCATAAAAACAATTTTACGTTTTTTGAAAATATTGACAGATAAGGCTTCTAGGAGTTTTTCATAGCGTGACGATTACAGGGGAATCTCAATTTTGAGGGTTATTTTGCCTTAAAAATGAATCAGGGCAAATACGTTTTCTCTCAAATTACAGAATTCCTTCCTCAAAGAGTTTTCGACACGATTGTTGAAAAATATTCTTGTAATCATTATGTAAAGCACTTCACTTGTTGGAACCAAATGCTTTGCATGATGTTTGGGCAACTAGGCTACTGTGAAAGCTTGAGTAGTTTGGTATTATGCATAGAAGCGCATAAGTCCAAAACATATCATTTAGGTTTGGGTGTTGGTACATCCAAGAATAATCTTGCAAAAGCAAATGAATCCCGCAATTGGCAGATTTATTTAGAGTTTGCCTACGTTTTTATATTTAGGGCCCATAAATGTTGTTTACCTAATGACTTTGAATTATCGGTAGATGGTAATGTTTATGCCTTTGACTCCTCTATTATCGACCTTTGTATAAGTGTATTTTGGTGTACCAAGTTTAAGAAAACAAAAAGTGTCATTAAGTTGCACACCCTGTTCGATGTAAAAACTGTAATTTCTTGTTTTATTCGGATAACCAAAGCCACCGTGCATGATGTCAATGCAATGGACGTGCTTGAATATGAAAAGGGCAGTTTTTACGTTATTGATTGAGGTTATATCGATTTTAAACATCTTTATCGGGTGCATACAAAAGGGCATTCTTTGTAACGCGGGCCAAATACAACTTCGATTGTAAACGGCAAAAGTCCCATCCTTGCAAACGCTCTACTTTATGGACAGGCTCTATATAATGTCTATTAATATTGCTTTATATAGGTCAATAAGTTTTAGTGCCACTTTTTCAGCTCTTAAATGTTCAATATTTTTCCTTCCAGTAGTCCTGTTATCAAATTCTAATGCTTTTTTAATTTTATTTGCAACATCTTTAGGATCAAAACCTGAAACATAACATCCTTCTGTTCCTTTTATTATTTCTTTTACATCTCCAACATCTGTAGCAACAATAGGGACATTGCATGCCATAGCTTCTTTTATTACATTTGGGCTGCCTTCATATAATGAGGTCAGCAAAACAATATCGGCAGCATTATAATAATATACTGTTTTTTCATTCGGGATGTTTTTCAGATAATGTAACTCTAAATCTGAAACTGATAGATGCTTTAACGCTTCAATAGCAAGAGAAACATTTTTCACAGCTAAATTGGGGTTTGCGGCAAACAAAATATGTTTTTTTTTGGTATCCCATCCTGTCTTATTTAGTGCCTTAAATTTGTCAAAAGGACGATACAGTTTAAAGTTAACTCCATTAGGTATAATGTGTATTTTTTTTAGACTTAATGACTTTTTTAAATCTTCAGACTTAACAATTGTCTCATGCCAAAAAAAGTAATAATAGAAATATATTAAACTCTTTTTTATGAAATTTGCTTTCACATCACTTCCCATTAAAGATACTACTAAAGGTTTAATACCTGCTAAAGAAGCGACTATAGCCGATAAAGAAAAATGTGCATGGACAATGTCAACTCTATCTTTGTTTTCACGATAATACCTCTTTAATATGAATATATTCTTTATATAATTCTTTAATCCCTTTCCTTTTATGGTGAAATATGATACATCGATTCCAGCTTTACGTAATGATTCCCCTTGATTAAAGAT
The DNA here is from genome assembly GCA_964633305.1 of uncultured Bacteroidales bacterium. GTDB lineage: Bacteria > Bacteroidota > Bacteroidia > Bacteroidales > UBA10428 > CAZWGG01. The sequence goes on along the minus strand of CAZWGG010000487.1, from coordinate 734 downwards.
AATTGTTGATATTCCGTTTTTATGATTTCCACTACTAACAAAAAGTATTTTCATATTCTTCTAAAGTTCAAACATAAACATTGACGACTTTAATTTTTTATTTAAAAGATGAAATAACATAATCTAATCTCAAGTCATAACATTTATTTGTATTAAATATACCTTCTTCAAAAATCCACTTATCATTAATAAATCTATAACGTCCAGGTTTACCATCAACTAACATCTGATAAGGGTCGGATTGACCAAATATACATTGCATCTCATTAATTAAGTATTTATCAGGTTTAGGTTCAAAAATGTCAATAGCTTGTGAAACAAATCCACACTTATCAGTAATCTTTTTTACAAAATTTAATAATTGTATAGGAGGATTTTCATATTTTTTAAGAAGCGAGCCACTAGCTTTATTTTGCTTAGACAATTTTTTATGTGCAAAAAAAGATTCTCCAATTCTGACTACCCGCCATTCAAAGTCATGATAAATAAACTCCTGAAAAATACAGAATCCTCGTTGTATTTCATTAGAAAGCTCTCGATAGGTATATAAACGTTCCTTTAATTCTTTTATATGAGTAAATTTCCGCCATGCTCTTTTAAACATTTTTCCTTTTCTAAAACTAGGACCTGTTTTTAAATTAATTCCTTTATTAAAAAGCTTGAGAATATAATTATTCCCTTCCTTTATATTATTAATTATAACAATCCCTTTCCCTGAAGCTCCAATATTTTGC
>CAZWGG010000486.1:0-4658 GCA_964633305.1 uncultured Bacteroidales bacterium | reverse complement strand
AATACTAATCCGTGAAGAGATCGAACTGTGATACTGGATAATTTATGCCATTGATTGGAATAGCCAGTGCCGCCCGACCAATCTTTAAAGTTAAAATTCGCATCCCCGGCCCCTCCTAACCAAATAAAAGTCTCAAAAGTATCAGCAATCAAACGGTTTTCAGAATGGCTGGAGGAAACAGCCTGCTCAAAATCTTTTATTGTAGTGACTTTACATGACGTGATAACCGCACCTTCGTTATTCACATTAATTGTATTTTTTGTTTGTACAATCGCTGATAAATTATTTTGGTACCAAAGTTTTTCATATTCCTCAAACCCAAAAACAAAATCATTCTGGCGAACTTCATTTTTTCCTTCACTATTATAAGTTGATGAACTTTGGAGATTAACAGCGCCCGAAACAGAATTGTAAGATAAATTTGAAATAGACTCTAACCCATCTTGCATACTTGTGGTTTTTGATACGTGAACAAGAGCACCAAAAATCGGTCGTGTTATAGAAGAACCAGGTGCTTCCCTAATTTGGGTTATCACCTCAAATTCAAATGAGGATGATGCAACTAAATTACCATTTACATCATAGACGCTTTTCTGTTTCAAAGCACCATCAATAAATGATGATTCTGTTAAATTTCCATCTGTTATAGCTGTTCCGCCAAGGCTATTAAAAAACTCGTATTCGATATAACCATTTTTTTTACTTGCCCCTTTATATACACTTGTTTTATAAAATTTGGCAATACGACCCTGGTAGTCACAAGCTGCACTGTTTGTATCAAAGACAAAACCGGTTTCAAAAGATTCAAGCCCATTAAAAACCTCTACTTTGGTAGCCGGATAACTCTTAATTGGCTCACTCATTGACGTCCCTAAATATCGATATAAAGTGATGGATGATGCATCATCAAATTCATTACTAAGAGGCAGATAGGTCATAAAAGAGCTCTCTCTTCCCGGCATCTTTCCAATGGTATCTTTAACAAAATGACCCTTATCATTCACTAAGCTAAAGTACCTTTCATTAATCTGATCCGTGTTAGTAACAATACCATTTTTCAAGGTCAGAACTTCCGTTCCTAACACTATTTTACCATCTTGATTTTTAGACAGATAAACAATGAAGTAAGGGGCTTCATTTAATAATGTTGTTGTATCAATGCCACTGGGAAGATGATAAGCAGGATTTTGTAGTGGAGTAATCCAGTTAGTTGATGTTCCCCTGCTATACAGGTCATCATTCCAAGTTATAAAATCTTGTGATGCCGAAGGGAAATATTCAGTTAGGCGATTGCCTGATGGTTTGGAATTGAATAATGTAATGGCCTGTTCTTTCCATTGAGAAATTTGGGTATTAGGATCAAAAACTTGTACCATCCCTAATATCTTGCTTTCTGAATTCTCTGATTTAACAGCAAAATCTTTTCCAAGAGCAAACCAAAATACATTATCATCTAATACTTGCTCCTGAATCTGTAAGTTATTATTTGAAAGCCACTCCTCTCCATTAAACCGCAATAAATTTGGCCCGCTCGAAATAAATCCATCGGGAGTACATTGAGCGATATAAGGAATAGTAACCTGACCACTCGGCTGACTCTTTGTAACTGAAAACGATTTAGTCACCGGCTCAACAAAACTATAGTTTGTATCCCACTGATAAATAGTCAAATTATATAATAATTGTCCTTTCTGATCATCAGTAATATAAGTGGCTATACTTGTCCATTCTAAAGGTGACCAATTGAAATTGCTTTCTAAATTTGATTGGTCGATAGAAAGCTCTGTTGCTTTTCGGGTATCTCCTATATTCCAATTCCCCAGGTCATCCAGATAATATAGTATTAACTGATTATTTTTGTGTCCAGGCGCACTTAGTTTATCATAAGAAAGAAAAGTAAGAACATTCCCTGTTCCTGCCATAAAATAGGTTCGGGTACCTGGTGTTGAACTTTCAAAATCAAGCAAGGCATCTTCATCCCATTTTTTATGAAGGCCATCCCAAGTATATGTTTTTGCAATTGAATTGATCCGGTCTACAGTTACGAAAAAGTCAGTACCGGATGTAAAAATGCAGTCAGATGATTGTAAAACAATTGGGTTTTGATTGTATTCCAACCAAGCTCCAATTATTAATGGGTTTTTATGAAATGCCCGTAGTGAATATGTTTGTCCGTTTTGATTTTTATAGTGCAAGACAAGAAAGTCATCTTGAATTTCACAATCAAATGTATCAACATCAACATAATCGCTGATCGTTGCTTCCGCGGGTTCCCATTGCTGCCATCTTCCCACCCAGGTAAAAATAGACAACATCAATCTTCCCTGGGTATACCAGGTGACCACAGCATAATCATTTCCAAACCACACCCGGGGAGTACTTCCAGCTATTGGATTACTAATTGTCAAACTTCGTTCGCAATTTTGTAATTCATAGTTGGAATAACTATAAGTTGCAGTACTTCCTTCTGCATAGGTAATGCTTTTAAGTGCTCCCGGGTTTGTATCTGCTGCCTGGTAGTAGGTTAATACTACTGGCGGTAAAGCACTTCCGGAAGCTATTGTTTTTTTTATTGAAAGCAGTGTCCGTTTGAAGGTATCTCCAAATAAAAATTGGTTTGAATAGGAAGTTCCGGCATAGCGGGCCAGCTCATAATTAAAATCCAATTGATATAGCTGTTCATCCGCTGCATTATTTACCACAATCTGATCTAAGTAAAGTGTCTCATAGGCAGACTGATATGCATCAGGGGTATTATCGGGGATTTGTTTATAAGTATCTGCATATTCCCTCGGGCTTTGAGGAGAAGAAGCATCATAAGTTTTGTTTTTATAAGAAAAATTAACTGTTCGTCCGTATACATCAGTTATTTGTTGAATATAGATAGCTTTCGTATAGGGAAGTCCGTTTCCGGAACCAACCTGCTGAGTGACTTGGGAATACTCAAATGTCACCTGATCATTCCAGCTTGAATAAGAACCTGCTAAATTCCATGCCTTTGCATACTGTTCCTGAACCGGTTCATTTGTGTTGGCAGTGCTGTGCGTTAAACCGGAAGAACCTTCAAAATTACCAATACGAACTCCCCATTGAATGGCATTATATTTTGAAGATTTGACACCATTTTCGGTAGTCATATTTCCTCCAAAAACTTTTGTAATACCTGTATTTAAAGTGATTTCCCAACGTTCAAATTGCTGATAATATCTTATTCTTGAAAAATTATATCCTTGCAATTCATAGGAATCTCCACCATCAAAAACCTGGATAGATGATGTTGTACCATCCAGTTCCAGATTTAGTACCAGTTCGTAAAAAGAATCAACAAGAGTCCATTTTGACCCTGCATCCACAACTTCTACAGTTGTTGAATCACTTATTCGCAGTCCTTGGTACAAAAGGGCTGCGAATAGTGATTGACTAAATGTTCCATCATCCAAATCATTCTTCAAACTCTCATTTATAGTACCTCTTAACCAGGCTATATCATTTCGATATAACTTATTTCGGGCTTCTTGTTGTACCAGGTAGTAAGTATGTCCATAGCTACTACCTGAATTATTCGTTTCAACTTCAATCTGATCAATAGGTAAGTACCAGCCCAAACCCAGAATTGAAGTGGGAGCTTCAAGATTCCTCGTGGTAGCAATATCGTTTACATTACTTCGGTAAAGAGCTGAAACATTTACGTCTAGTCCATTTCGGCCTGACAATATTGCCAATGGTATAAAAAAATTAACATCGCCCCTAAATAAATTTACTGTTGATCCGATGTTATTACCCGTATTATCAAACTGAAAGGGGTTAATCTGGGGTATTTGAAGAATATTAGATGATGTAGTCATTATATTTGATTAAAGTTATGTTTGTTTAAGATTCTGTTACATATATAGTTCCTGGTGCGCCGGTTTGTGTTCCAGCTGAACCATTAGCGCCTGCGTTCCCTGCATTTCCAGGGCTTCCGTTAGTCCCGTTGTTACCTTTTGGACAACCGGAAGCACCTCCGGCACTTCCGCCAGATCCACCGGTACCAGCATCTCCACCTGGTCCGCTTAAGCCTGCATTTCCAGGGGTAGCAGTCATTTGTTGCTTAATAATTTTATTTGATTGTCCTTTAAGTACAGTCACATAGATATCGTTTCCATTTACAGCATTTCCGCCGATACCTCCTTGGCCACCTTCACCGCCGTTACCGCCGTTGCCACCGTTACCACCACTAGTATGTTCACAGGCACAAGTAGCCCCGTTGCCACCATTTCCTCCATGGCCGCCATTACCACCCTTGCCACCTTGTCCTCCTTGTCCGCCATCTCCGGATTTAGTTGCAATAACAAATACACCTGATGAACCTGTGATACCACCTGAACCAATCTTGATCGTTGCACTTAATGATGGTAAACCATCATCACCGGTTTTACCTTGGTTTCCTTTTCCTCCATCAGATCCTTTAGCTCCTGGTTTTCCATCGTCTCCGGCGATACCACCACCAGACTGACAAGTTCCACCAGCACCATTAGCTCCCGAAGCCCCTGGACTGCCTTGATCCGCCTGTGCAGGTGTTGTACCGGTAACACCAAAAATTCCCAAATCATAGTTCGCACCTCCTGTAGAACCTCCATTACGTACAAGAGTATTTACACTAAAACTCAAAACAGTAT
>CAZWGG010000485.1:0-4663 GCA_964633305.1 uncultured Bacteroidales bacterium | reverse complement strand
ATGTAATATGCTTTTTTCATGTTATCTTTCAGGTATGTTATTCTTTTTTTGTTGTATTATTCAGTACTTCAAGAATAGCTTCTGTTATGTTATCTGCCTGTTTGCCATATAATAAACTGCCATCGTCTGTTGACCCGAGAATTAATTTATACCTGTTTTCTTTACCGTATTGTTCAATAACTTTATTTATTTCATTCAACACGTTTACGGTTAATTCCCGGCGCCTGGTTTCCATATCGGACAATGCTTTTGTATTGTATTTTTCATAATTTTCATAAGCTTCTTCAACCTCTTCTTTAAGACGTCTTTTTTCCATACCGGTTGAATTCTCATATTTAAAAAGTATATCCTGGTAACGCTTTTGTAAGTTTTCAATGTTGTTCTGCACGAGCTTATATTCGTCTTCGAATTGTTTGTTTGCCTTTTTCATGCCCTGGTATTCCGAAAGGAGAACGGCAGTAGTAACATATCCTATTTTATTTTTTGATAAAAAATGATATGCCGTTATGAGCAATGAGCAAACAACCAGGGTAAACAGAATTTGAATACTATTTTTTTTCATCGTTTTATTTCGTTAAGGACAACATGAATCATCTTCAGAAACTATAACAGTCATACATGTAGTAGACTCACCTGCCAGGGTGGTAACCGTTAAACAAACATTTCTTTCGCCTGCACCGGAATAGCTGTGCACGATTGATTTTGAGGCGGTAGTTTGAACCATTTCATCGCCAAAATCCCAGGTATATTCATCGGCATCGCCTATGGCCGTAAATGTCACATCCAGTCCGGGATATGAGTAGGTAAACCTTGAATCGGGCTTTGGGTCCAAAACCACTATGGTGAATTCATCATACGTTGTACAGGGGCCATTACCGGTATTAACCCTAAAGTCGGTAGTGGTGTCGGGATGCGCGAACGTAATAGCATTAAACGGATCATTTACCCATTCATTGGGTATCCATTCAACCCAATCGGCCCCGGTCTGAAGATTTAGTAAAACGCTTGACCCCTCTACAATAGTTGTATCTTCAATAGGTTCAAAAACCGGAAAATCAAAAACTTCTACCAACACATCAGCTTCGTTGTCACAACCTGAAGTACTTTCGACTTTCAAATTATAAGTAATAGTGGTATCCGGGCTGGCCACAGGGTTCACTATTGAAGTATCACTAAGTCCATCCGGGGGTGACCAACTGTAAGAAGACGCCCCTCCTGTAACTTCCACAGCAAGCTGAACCGATGAGCCCTGGCATACCTGGTACTCCAGGTTACCTGAAATCTCAGGCGCCGGTATAACCGTTATTGTAAACACAACAGAATCGGCACACCCTCCCTGATCTGAACCCCTTGAAACTATGTAACTTTTTGTGCCGGTTGGCTGAAGAACGGGGTTAGGACAATCTTTACAACTAAAATCCTCTACAGGCTGCCATTTATAAACATCGGCGCCGGTTGCAACGACCTGTGTTAGCTGGCCTTCACATATTTCTTCATCATAGCTGATATGGATTCCGGGAATAACAGTAACTTCAACACTGTCAATACTTTCACACCCCCACAGATCATACGCCCTAACAAAATATAAGGTATTTGTACCGGGTGAAGCCATAGTAGCACGGCAACCGGTGCAAGACAAACCTTCTTCAGGCATCCATGTATAGGAAGTATAGGGTAACTCGGTGGCCGATAATAAAACAGAATGGCCTTCACAAACATTGACATTCTCGCCGGCATCAACAGGAATTGAACATTCGAAGGTCCGGAAAATATCCGATAATTCTGAAGTATTGTTTGCCGTATCGGTTGCTGTGGCCACAAAGGCATCAAGAGAATCAACAGGTATATTATTTGCCATCCAGTTTCCGGTCGAGTCAGCCTGAACCATAGTAACGTATCCTGTTGCCTGCTGTGGCCCGTTGCTTCTGAATATCTCTATGAAATCAAATGGATCGGATGTTCCGTTTAATGAACCGTTGGCCCCTGCAATAAATGATGAAATTACAGGATAATTCTTATCTGAATTACTGGTAGATAAATATATGGCTTTATCAGCAGTACCGGAAGTCATAATGTTTTGAGAAATCAATACGTTTTGACTAGTATAAACCCAAACTCCACTAAAAATATAGTCACTGAAAACATTATTTTGAATTCGTAAAGAATCCGATTCTACAATAAAAACGCTATACTCTGAATTTGTACTTGCACAATTTTCAATAATACTGTTGTTTTGTGCTCTATACAGAGCAAGTATAGAATGATTGAAATTTAAGTTTTTTATATGAGCTTTGACATTACTAAATTCTAAATAGTAATCTTTAATAACTATATTGGAGTTATTTTCAGCATTATATTGATTTTTTCCATCAATTGTTATCTCATTAAAACTTACAAGATTAAACCAATAATTAAATTTTATAGTGATACTATCTGAGTCACCTGGTATTTTAAACCCAATATAATGGGTTGTATTTTGTGGAATATTTATCATGATATTTGATAGTACCCACCTCAAACTATTACGTTTTGAATATTCCGGGTAATCAAGGCTATCGAAACATTCACTTCGATTAGGATCGAGTGTATTCGTAACCCACCAAACATAATCATAATCTCCCAAGTCAGAGACATCTACATACACACTTTCTGTATATAAGGTTAAATCGGTAATCCATTCGTTGGTAACCATGCAGCGGTAAAAGCCGGCGTCTGCTTCAGATAAGCTATCTATGGTATAATCCTGGCTGGTAGCCCCCTGAATATCTTCCCAGCCACCACTTACATTTTTCTGCCATTGGTAAGTATTGTGGGCGCCTTCAACATCAATATCAATAACTAGTTCCTGGTTAATATAACCATAGATAGTATCTTCTAATTCAATAGTATCTTGGTTAAAATAATAATAACTATCAAAAATAGGGGTATTAATCGTATCAAAATTAGGTTCAATATCGCCAAAGTCAAGTTTATTATTATTAACCGACACATGCATGTTCAATGCATTGCTATTTTGATGAAAATCAGGAAACCCGTTAAGTTGGTTATGCTGCACACTAAGAAGTTGCAAGTTTGTTAATGATGAAATACTTGAAGGAACTACACCAGTGAGTTGATTGCTATAAAGATAGAGATTTTGAAGTTTAATAAGATTTCCTATTGATGCTGGAACTGATCCTGTAAGTTGATTAAAATTAAGATAGAGACTCAAAAGTTCGGTCAGGTTCCCTATTGACTCTGGAATTGATCCTGTAAGTTGATTGTCGGCAAGATATAAATATCTAAGATCGGCCAGGTTTCCTATTGAGTCCGGAATTGTACCTGTTAACTGATTATTTTGAAGATTAAGATGCTGAAGGTAGTCTAAATTCCCAAGTGATACGGGTATTGTGCCTGTTAGTTGATTATTATAAAGATATAAATATCGAAGATCGGTCAAATTTCCAATTGATTCAGGAATTGGGCCTAAAAGTTGATTATCGTTGAGATTCAGATACTGTAGACTGGTTGCATTTCCTATTGATCCAGGAATTGAGTCAATGAGTTGGTTGCTGCAAAGAACTAAATATTGAAGCTCAGTAAGATTTCCTATTGACTCAGGAATTGGACCTGTTAGCTGATTATTATTAAGCCACAAATGCATAAGATGGCCCAGATTTCCAATAGATTCAGGAATTACATCAGTTAGTTGATTATTCTGAAGATATAAATATTGAAGGTTTGTAAGGTTACCTATTGAATCTGGAATTGAACCGGTTAGCTCATTATTGTTAAGTGACAAATCAAGAAGGTTAGTCAAATTTCCTATTGACCCGGGAATTGTACCAGTTAGTTGATTATCCTGGAGATAAAGATATTGAAGATTAGTAAGGTTATTTATTGAATTAGGAATTGAACCTGTTAGCTCATTATAGTTAAGCCACAACATCCTTAGGTTGATTAGATTTCCTATTGATTCGGGAATTGTTCCCGTGAATTGATTATTGTAAAGATATAAATGCAACAAATTAGTTAAATTTGATATTGAACCGGGAATTGAACCGGTGAGTTGATTATTGTTAAGTTGTAAACTTTGAAGATATGTCAAATCTCCTATTGAATTGGGAATTGTGCCATTGAGCTCATTAGATCCCAGACTTATATTTTTAACCTGACCGTTATCCACATAAACTCCATACCACTCTTCAACCGGTGCACTGGAAAGCCAGTTAGTGTCGCTAGTCCAGTTTGGCCCATCTGTGGCATTATATAAATCTACCAATGCGTTGTATTCTTCAATAGAAACGCCATAAGAAGTATCGACAGACAATTTAAGGGTAATAGGATTGGTATATAAGGTTAACCCTGGTACTCCAACGTTAGTAACTTCCACTGTATATGCACCTGTATCTGCCTCAGTTGGATTAACTAAGGTATAGCTGTTGCTATCGGTTATGGCTATTTGCGTACCATCTTTAAACCATGTATATGAACTAGGTGAATACGGGCTGCCAATATCTTCAAGTGACTCATCAAAAGCCAAATCAATGGTATAAGGAAGGCCCTGGGATATTTCAATGGTTTGGGTAGTTCCTGCATTCTTTTGCGGAAAATAATGAAATGTACCTTGGATAGAGTCAATTATTGGTAAAATATGCTCAAATGTAAATAGGTTGTCCTGAAA
>CAZWGG010000484.1:0-4666 GCA_964633305.1 uncultured Bacteroidales bacterium | reverse complement strand
ATAAGTTTGTATTTTTTTACAGCAGCAACCATGGCCAGTCCAATACCTGTGTTGCCTGAGGTGGGCTCAACAATTACCGAATCTTTTTTAAGTATGCCTTTTTTTTCGGCTTCTTCAACCATAGATAAAGCTATCCTGTCTTTTATGCTTCCACCTGGATTTGACCGCTCGAGTTTTAGCCAAACTTCATATTTTTCCGGGTATAAGTTGTTGATCCTTACATGTTGAGTGTTACCTATTGTTTCTAGAATGTTATTTGCTTTCATGATAATTATTGTAAAGTTTATATTTAGATTTTTTAAAAATATTTCAAAAACGATACTAAAGTATAGTCTCGGGTTTATTGCTAATTCTATATCCCCTCCGCAGAGGGACAAAAATACGTGGAGAATCCCATATAGTGTATGATTTTCAGGTTATTCATCATCAGATAACAAAGTTTATGGGTTCGTTTTCTCTGTATTTTTTATTGTCACGTATTATAACCTGGCTTTCGTGGTATACCACTGAAAAAGGGGGTACGCTTTTTGTTAACCAAACATTACCCCCGATAACTGTATCATGACCAACAATTGTATTTCCCCCAAGTATAGTACTTCCTGAATAAATAATCACATTGTCTTCAATTGTGGGGTGCCTTTTCTTTCCTTCCATGCTTTTATTTACTACTAAGGCCCCTAATGTTACACCCTGGTATATTTTAACATTGTTTCCTATAATAGTAGTTTCTCCAATAACAACCCCTGTTCCATGATCGATAAAAAAATGATCTCCAATAGTAGCCCCCGGGTGGATGTCAATACCTGTTTTGCTATGTGCATATTCTGAGATCATCCTGGGCAAATAGGGAATTTTTAGTTTGTAAAGCTCGTTTGCTAAACGGTATATGGCAATGCTGTAAAATCCCGGATAATATAATATTACACTTTCCATTGACCTTGCTGCAGGGTCGAAATCTATAAATAATTTTGCATCATTAATGAGGCTCTCGTATATTGCAGAAACTTTATTAAAGAATTTTTCTGATATTTTGTTTATGGAATCATCCAAAATTTTTTCAAGAGGGTTGAGAAGATCTTTAAAGTTAATCTGAAGCTGTGCCAGGTTAAGCTCAATTAGTGGTAAGTTACATCTTTTGTCAGCCTTGAAAGGGAATAAAAAGTTAATGAGATTATCTGCAAATTGTTGGGCTTTAACAATTGAGGGCACCTCTTTTTTGAATTTATTGTATTGCTCAAAGAGGTGTTCGGGTAAATTCTGGATAGTTATCACGGCAAAATATTAAGTGAATAAAACAAAATACAAAATTAAGAATAATTCTAAATAAGACAACAAACTCTTTTTTAAATATTTGTTAATTCATAAAATAGGACTTTCCTCTTACACGTTGATTATAAGAAGCTAATATTTTTAAGAATAAAAAAGTGTCCTGTTTGTATTGGCCTTAACGGACAGGTAAAACTAAGTGATAATGGAATTTCATGTAAAAATCCGGGGACCGGGGTTTTTAGCGATTTAGCAAATATTATTAGTGGCAATGTTTTATTGAAATCGTTTTTTGTTTTGTTGCAAAAAATAAATTAACCAAACAAGGTTAAAAAATGTATTAAGCTCATTGTGTTTTTTTTGACATTTTTTCCAGCTTATTAAATGATGTAATTAGCCCTTTAATTAGGGCAGAACTAAATCCTTGGTGTTCCATTTCGTTTAGTCCTGAAATAGTTATTCCTTGAGGGGTAGTTACTTTATCAATTTCTTTTTCGGGGTGGCTATTATTTTCAAGTATAAGTTGAACAGCGCCTTTTACCGTTTGTGCAGCTATTAGCTGAGATAATTCTGCCCCAAATCCTATTTCAATTCCTCCTTGTGTTGCAGCCCTCAGGAATCGTAAAGCAAATGCAATTCCACATGCACCAAGGACGGTTACCGCCCCCATGAGTTCTTCCTGTATAACCAGTACTTTTCCCAGCTGACTGAATAATTCAATTATGGTATTTTCCTGTTGTTTTGAATTATTAAGAAAAGATATACAAGTCATCGACTCTTTAATTTCAATTGCAGTATTTGGCATGATTCTAACAACCGGTATTTTTCCCATATAGCTTTGAATTTCTTTTAAGTTAATTCCTGTAACTGTGGAAATCAATATTTGTTTTTTCCCATCAATAACATTTTTAATTTCATCAAACACTTCAAAAATTTGTTGAGGTTTAACGGAAACTATTACAATATCTTTGTCGCGAACAGCTTTAATGTTATCATTTCCAATAACATTAAAGCCATTTTCCTGAAGATACTTTATTTGCAGGGGCCTTTTCTCAGCAATTACCAGGTTGTTGTTATTAAAATCTTTAAGCTTCAGTAAGCCCTTTGCTATGGATGAACCGAGGTTTCCACCACCAATGATTGCAATTTTCATCTGTTTATATTTTAATTTTTAATGGTCAGATGGAACTTACCATGATAAAATAACTTAGCGTAGCGATCTCACGAAGCGTTAGCGAGTAATCATGCTCGTGTGTGTTAAAATCATAATTATTTTATCATGGACGTTTCATTTTATCTCCGGTTATTTAAGTTATTATGTATATTTTCTTAAAAGTACTATTTTAAGAGTGTTTACCTGTTAATATGCCAAGATGCAAAGGGACACAGTATTAATACTCTTTGCATCTTAGCTATTATACGATAGCTATCATTTTGATAGCCATTACTGTGCAAAAGCATGCTACAAAGGCAATTATTGCCTTATAGCTTTTATGCCGGGTAATTCTTTTCCTTCGATATATTCCAACATGGCGCCACCCCCAGTTGAAACATAGCTTATTTTATCTGCAACATTCATTTTATTTGCTGCAGCTACTGAATCGCCACCACCAACCAGGCTAAAAGCACCACGTTGGCTCGATTCGGCTATAACCTGTGCAATGGCTTTGGTTCCATTGGCAAATTTTTCTATTTCAAAAACACCCATGGGCCCGTTCCATAATATGGTTTTGGAAGCTTTTATAACCTCACTGAAAATTTTTATTGTTTCTTCTCCTATATCAAGTCCCATCCATCCGTCGGGTGTTTCGTCTACTTTTGAAGTGTTGGCGTTAGCTTCTGCATCGAATTTATCGGCATTTACCGCATCTACCGGTAAATAGAGTTTTACGTTGTTGGCTTTGGCTTTTTCAATAAGATTCAGTGCCAGGTCAAGTTTATCTTCTTCGCAAAGTGAATTGCCAATTTTGCCCCCTTGTGCTTTAATAAAAGTATATGTCATTCCTCCCCCTATTATCAGGTTATCAATTCTAGGCAGGAGGTTTTCAATAACCTGGATTTTGTCAGATACTTTAGCTCCCCCCATTATAGCTGTAAAAGGTTTTTCGGCCGAATGAAGCACCTTGTCCATTGCTTCAAGTTCTCTGTTAATAAGGAAACCAAACATTTTATTGCTATCTTCAAAAAGATCAGCTATTAGGGCAGTTGATCCATGTGCCCTATGTGCAGTCCCAAAAGCATCGTTAACGTAAATGTCTGCATAGCTTGCAAGGGTTTTTACAAAGTCGGCCTGTTTTTCTTTTAACTCAGCTTTAGCTGCTTTTTTTTCTTCTTCCGAAGCATCTTCAGGTAGCCTGGGTTTACCTTCTTCTTCGGCATAAAACCTAAGGTTTTCAAGTAAAAGTACTTCACCGGGCTTTAGCGAACCTGCCTGGTTTTTTGCATGCATACAGTCGTTTGCAAACAGTATATTTTTTCCTGCCAGATGTTTCGATAGAACCGGGATTATGTGTTTGAGTGAAAATTTATCTTCAAGCCCCTTTTTGGGACGTCCAAGATGGGACATTAAAATAACCGATCCACCGTCGTTAAGTATTTTATTAATTGTAGGTAAGGCCCCTCTTATTCGTGTATCATCTGTAACTTCAAGGGTATTTTTGTCGAGCGGGACATTAAAATCAACTCTTACAATTGTTTTTTTTCCTGAAAAATTGAACGTATCAATGGTTTGCATTTTTATTAGTTTTTAAAAATTAATAATCTGGTAAAATTAAATAAATTGGATAACATAAAGATTGCACAAAATAAAGAAAAAAATCCTATAATACAGTAAAGGTTTTGTAAAAAGGGAATAAAGGTAAAGGGTATAGGGGAAACGGTGATAATAACATAAACCTATGAACGTAAAGAAGATTAAAAATCTCATTATTTAAATTAAATTATTTTCTTTAATTTATAATTTTAAAAATACAATGAGTTTTAAGATAATATTTAATTAATGACGCATGAAAGTTTTTAAGTTTGGCGGAGCATCAATAAAAAGCGCTGAATCAGTTAAGAACCTGGCATCTGTGCTTGCTTTATTTGATGAACAGATTTTAGTTGTGATATCAGCAATGGGGAAAACAACAAATGCCCTTGAAAAAGTTGTAGCAGATTATTTTAACCACAGTGCCAGTCTTTCAGGGAGTTTGCAAAAAGTAAAAGATTATCATTATGAAATACTTTATGAATTATTTCCCGGTAAAACAGAACAGGTATATGAAGAAGTAAATCATTTATTTGAAAAACTACAGGAAAAGCTTGATGAAGAGCCTTCACTGCAATATAATTTTGAGTATGATCAGATTGTTTGTTTTGGTGAACTTTTATCAACTAAAATTGTCTCGCATTATCTCCG
>CAZWGG010000483.1:2437-4686 GCA_964633305.1 uncultured Bacteroidales bacterium | reverse complement strand
ATATACATCACATTATTATAGACTATGTTTCGATTGAAATAATGATAGAAGAGTTCAACAAAATTTATACTAATCAATCATTGCCTCAAGTTAATCTTCACTATAAGGATTATTGCTATTGGAAAAATAAATTTAAGCTTACTAAAGACTTCAGGGAACAAAAAGACTATTGGATGAATAAATTTAACACCAAGTCATCTTTTTTTGATATCCCAACCGATTATGAGAGACCTAAAATAAAAAGTCTAATAGGGAATAGTAAACATTTTCATCTTGATGAAGGTGATTCAAAAAAAGTTTTATCCATAATTAGTGCTTTAGATATATCTCCTTACATTTTCTTTTTGTCCATTTTTAATATACTATTACATAAATATACAAATACGGATGAAATTATAATAAATGTACCAGTTGCAGGGAGACATCATGATGATTTAAAAATGATTATTGGCTATTTTGTCAATACCTTGTTACTTAAAAGCGATATTCGTGATGACATGTCTTTTGTTTCCGTTTTTCAAATCGTCAATAAGGAATTTATTCAATCTTTTGGAAACCAAGATTACCATTACGATGAATTAATAAACGATCTTAATATTGAAAGAAGAAGTGATAGGAATCCAATAAGTGAAATTGTTTTTGCTTTTTTCAACAATATAACCAGTAACTTTAATAATCAGTCCTTTCTTACTCAGGTAAATTATGAAAGTAAAATGATTAAGACCGATTTACGTCTGGAGTGTGTTCTGAATAAAGATAAAATATATTTTAAGTTTACATATGCTAATGATTTATTTAAAGAAAATACTATAAATAGGCTTTCACATTATTATCTAAAATTAATACATGAATTTATTAATAATAAAAATGCAGTAATTAAAGATATTCATCTGATTGATCATAGTCCGGATTATCGAACAAAAAGAGAGGTAGAAATGGATTTTAATTTTGAGATGTAAAGCCTAATATTCCCTTGTAAACTGCTAATAGGCATTAATATTAACACGAGTTACCTTTCAAAAACCAATCATTATTAATAATAGCGGCGAGTATGAAAATATTATTAGCAATTTTCCCATATTGGGATCCTATGATTCCCCCTATGGGAATTTCAAACCTTAAGGCTTATTTAACTTCAATAGGTTATTCAGTAGAGACAATTGATTATATTGTTGATAAAAATTGCCTTGATTTTTATTATAATTTTTTTGAAATATTAAAAAATGGCATCCCTGAAGAAAAACATGGTAACTTCTATAACATTGGTCACGATGTTTTACAGTGTCAAATGATGGCCCACCAAAACATTAATGAAAATAATCTAAAAGATTATTATGATCTCATTCATGCACTTATTTATAATCACTTCTATATACATCTAAGTCAGAAAGTTGTGTTGGAGTTGAAAGAAACGGTAGATATGTTTTATAAAATGCTAGAAATTAAGTTTACGGCATTATTAAAAGAAGTTAAACCCGATATACTTGGTTGTACGGTTTATAAATGCACGTTACCTGCGTCTATATTTGCAGCCAAAGTTGCAAAAAAAATAAATCCAAAAATAAAAGTTTTAATTGGTGGGAGCACTTTTAATGAATCACATGCACCTGACTCACCAAATTTTGATATATTGATTAAATATACTCACGACATTATTGATCATATTTTTTTAGGTTCGGGCGAACTTTTATTAAAAAAGTATTTAGAAGGGAGATTGCCTGAAGAACAAAAAGTATACACAAAAAATGATATAAATAATGAAATAATAGAGTTTCATAATACGCTATTACCCGATTTTTCAGATTTGGACATTACAAAATATCCCTATTTAGCAGCTACGGCTTCAGCCGGATGTGTTTATGATTGTAGTTTTTGTGTATCAAAAAAAATAAGCCCTAAATATAGGATAAAAAACCCAAAACAGTTGGTACGCGAAATGACAGCATTGTACAAAAGGTACAAGAATCAATTATTTTTTATGACAGATTCTCTGATCAATCCGGTTATAACAGATGTGGCAAATGCCTTTATTGAATCCGATATAGCCTTGTATTACGATGCATATTTTAGAGTAGACAAAGATTCTGCAGACATAAATAAAACATTATTATGGCGCAGAGGTGGTTTATATAGGGTCAGACTGGGAACAGAAAGTGGATCCCAAAAAATATTAAACGAAATGAACAAGGGAATAACTATAAAAGAAATTAAGGAATGTTTATCAGGCCTAGCTTACGCTGGTATAAAAA